>NZ_FNBU01000024.1 GCF_900102435.1 Sporolituus thermophilus DSM 23256
TTATTCTCAACTAAATACCATGCGCGACGGATGTCGCGCACGTACCCTTAGTGTCCTTAGCGTCCTTTGTGGTTTCACTTTTGCTAAAGTAAACATAAATTTCGACACATGAGGAGTAGTGCAGTTTAAGGAGTAACGATTTGAACCGCAAAGATCACGAAGAACGCAAAGGGCTACGCGCGCGACAGTTGTCGCGGAGGGAAAATTAAAGCTTATTCTCAACTAAATACCATGCGCGACGGATGTCGCGCACGTACCCTTAGTGTCCTTAGCGTCCTTTGTGGTTTTAAAACTTTTAGAGTAACTTTGTATACTTAGCGGTTCCCGACATAGATGTAAAAATTTGATGCATGAGGAGTCCAGTATGCAGCTATTGTACAACTTGTTGGCTATCGTCCTGGTCGTACTGGCAACACCGGTATTTTTGGCGAGAGCGCTGACGACGGCCGGATTTGGCGAGCGCTTGCGCCAAAGTCTCGGTTTTTTACCCGCCGACGTAATCGCCCGGGTGGCCGGGCGCGGCTGTATTTGGCTGCATGCCGCGTCGGTTGGGGAAATCGTCGCCACCAGTCCTGTTGTGAAAGAAATCAGGCGCCAGCTGCCGGATTATCCGGTGCTGATCTCGGTCGTCACCGAGACGGGCTATAGTATGGCCAAACGCATCATCCCGGAAGCGGACGGCCACATCTATTTTCCACTCGACCTGCCGTTTCTGTCCGAGCGGGTGGTGGGGCTCATCCGGCCTCGGGCCTTTCTGCCGGTGGAAACGGAGTTATGGCCCAACTTCCTCCGGGCGGCCCGGCGCTACGGCGTCCAGGTCATGATGGTTAACGGCCGTATCAGCGACAAAAGCTTTATGCGTTACCCCTACCTGGGCAGCGTGCTGCGCGACATGCTGCAGACGGTGGCCAGGTTTTGCATGCAGTCGGCCATTGACGCCGAGTATATTATTGGTCTGGGCGCCGATCCGCACAAGGTCGTCGTCACCGGCAACACTAAATATGACCAGACTTATACCGCGGTCAGCCCGGATGAACAAGCGCAGCTTTTTGTCCGGCTGGGCCTGGCCGGGCGCCGGCCGGTCGTGGTGGCCGGCAGCACCCACAAAGGGGAGGAAGAGGAAGTCCTTACCGCCTTTGCCAAAGTGCGCAGCGTCTTCCCCGAAGCCGCCCTGGTCGTGGCGCCGCGCGACATCGCCCGGGCCGACGAAATCGCCGGTTTGGCAAAAGAGCGCGGCTTTACGGCGCGACGGCGCACCGCTTTGGCTCAGGCCACCGAAGCCGGCCATGACCTTGTCATTCTCGATACCATCGGCGAATTGGGCCGCATTTACAGCATCGCCGATTTGGTCTTCGTCGGCGGCAGCCTGGTGGCCAAGGGCGGACACAACATTCTCGAACCGGCCGCCCATGGCAAGCCCGTACTGGTCGGCCCCCATATGTTTAACTTTAAAGAAATTTACGCCCTCCTGTCCGACCGCGGCGCCTGCCAGACCGTGCAGGACGGGGCCGAACTGGGCGATGCGATGGTACGGATTCTGCAAGATAAAGAGGTGCGGGCAACCATGAGCGCCGGTGCGCTGGCGGTGGTCGAAGAAAACCGCGGCGCGGCCGGGCGGACGGTGCTCTATCTGAAGGAACTCATGGCATGCTCTGAAACTAGACAGAAGGCGGAATAGACAATGCGGCACCGCGAAGCGATACAGACATACCTATACCAGTTGGTACACGGCGGGAAAAAGGGCCTGCTGGCCACTTTGCTGCTTGGTTTATTGCGCCTTTTTTCCTATCTGTACAGCGCCGGGGTGGCGATCAAACTTGGCCTGTACCAATGGGGTATCCTCAAACAGCACAAACTGGACTGCAAAGTAATCAGTCTGGGCAATATTACGGTCGGCGGCACCGGCAAAACGCCGACGGCCCAGAAGCTGGCGGCGGCCATCCGCGACATGGGCTACCGGGTGGTCATCCTCAACCGCGGCTACCGGGCGGCGTGGAAAGGCAAAATCGGCCTGGTGTCTGACGGCAAAAAAATCTACATGACGGCCGCCGAGGCGGGCGACGAGGCTTATCTGTTGGCCAAGAGCCTGCCGGGCATCCCGGTGGTCATCGGCAAAAAGCGGGCCGTAACCGGCGAATACGCCGTGAAAAAGTTGGGCGCCGAGGTCATCATCCTCGATGACGGCTATCAGCACTGGCAGCTGGCGCGCGATCTGGACATCGTCCTTATTGATACGCTTAATAAATTTGGCAACAACTGCCTGCTGCCGCGGGGAACCCTGCGCGAGCCGCTGGCCAACCTGAAACGGGCCCATGCCTTTCTGCTGACCAAAGTCGACCAGGCGTCCGATACCGCCCGCGATGCCGTGCGCGATACGTTAGTCGCTTACAACGATAAAGCCCTGATTGTGGAGAGTATCCACAGTCCCCGTTATTTTCGCGAGATTGAACACTGGTATAAAGGCGTGACGACGGCGGACATGCCCCTAGACGCCCTCCGCGCCCGGAAAGTGGTCGCTTTTTCCGCCATCGGCAACCCGTCGTCGTTTGAGCAGACCATTGCCGCCATCGGCGCCGAACTGGTCGATGGCGTGCGCTTTCCCGACCACCATGACTATACCATGGCCGAAATGCAGTGCGTCATGGACAAGGCGGTGGCCAAGGGGGCCTGCGCCCTTGTTACCACCGAAAAAGACGCGGTGAAAATCCCGTCCGAGTTTATTCACTCCGAACGGCCGCTGCCCGTCTACGTTCTGGGCATCGAGGTCAAATTCCTCGATGGCGCGGACGAGCTGATGGCGCTCATCCGCAAGGTTGCCGCCGGCGGCGTGGCCGTCAAAGAGCGGCGCATTGACAGGAAAAACGTGCCTAGTGGTGGTATGAAGTATGAGGTATGAAGTATGAAGTATGAGGTAGGGGGAATGAAACCGCAAAGGTATTCATGCCGATAAATCGGCACCACAAGCGATGAAAAGTAAGTTTTTGAACTAATCTCGCGCGACAACTGTCGCGCACGTAGCCCTTTGCGTTCTTCGCGGCCTTTGCGGTTTTACGCTTTTCAGGGTAGTGCGCGAAGTTACGCGAAGGGTTTACGGCGCGGCATTCGCCGCGCTGAAACAGGGCAAATGCAAGCTGAAGAATTGCGCGACAACAGTCGCGCGTAACCCTTTGCGTCCTTTGCGTCCTTTGTGGTTATACCGCTTTAAATGATTAAGGACATGAAAAAAGCTCTGCAAAGAGAGGGACCAGCTGATGAACATCTTGTGCGTAATTCCCACTCGTTATGCGTCAACCCGCCTGCCGGCCAAGGCATTGGCCGATATTGCCGGCAAGCCCATGATCCAGCACGTTTATGAACGGGCCTGCCGGGCCAAGCGGCCGCGGGCGGTCCTGGTCGCCACCGACCATGAACTGATCTGCCAGGCCGTTACGGCTTTTGGTGGCCAGGTTATGCTTACCTCGCCCGACCATCCTACCGGCACCGACCGGCTGGCCGAAGTCGCCCGCGCGTACCCGGACGTCGACGTTATTGTCAACGTCCAGGGGGATGAGCCGCTCATCGCGCCGGAAGTAATCGACGAGCTGGCCGCCGCCTTCGACGGCGCCCCGGACTTGGCCATGGCCACTTTGATGACCGAGATGGACGAGGAAGAATACAATCTGCCCAGCGCCGTAAAGGTCGTGACCGACTTAAACGGCTATGCCCTCTATTTTTCCCGGTCGCTTATTCCTTTCCCCCGCATTCAACACGAGGCGTATAAAGTATATAAGCATATCGGCATTTACGCCTACCGCCGCGACTTTCTCCTCACCTTCGCCGCCCTGCCGCCCACGCCGCTGGAACGGGCCGAATCGCTCGAACAGCTCCGCGCCCTCGAACACGGCTACCGGATTAAAGTGCTTAAGACCGATTTTAAGTCCATCGGCGTCGACACGCCGGAGGATCTGGAACGAGTACGGGCAATAATAACGAAATAAAACCACGAAGTACGCAAAGTTACGCAAAGGGTTAACGAGCGCGACACCTGTCGCGCCAAAAAAATCAACTGTATCCTTCGCGTCCTTCGCGGCCTTTGCGATTAAAAACCAAAAACAAGTCAACGAGTACGAAATAAAACCACGAAGTACGCAAAGTTGCACAAAGGGTTGACGGCGCGGCGTCCGCCGCGATTCAAAAATATATAAAACGTATCCTTTGCGTCCTTCGCGTCCTTTGCGGTTAAAAACCAAAAACAAGTCAACGAGTACGAAATAAAACCACGAAGTACGCAAAGTTGCACAAAGGGTTGACGGCGCGGCGTCCGCCGCGATTCAAAAATATATAAAACGTATCCTTCGCGTCCTTCGCGGCCTTTGCGATTAAAAACCAAAAACAAGTCAACGAGTACGAAATAAAACCACGAAGTACGCAAAGTTGCACAAAGGGTTGACGGCGCGGCGTCCGCCGCGATTCAAAAATATATAAAACGTATCCTTTGCGTCCTTCGCGTCCTTTGCGGTTAAAAAACGTATTCCTATTCGGAGGGATGATTATGCACCAAGTCCAAGTCGGACCGATTACCATTGGCGGGAAGAACCCCATCGCGCTCATTGCCGGCCCCTGTGTCATTGAAGACACCGAGCGGACGCTCGCCATCGGCCGGGCGGTGAAACAGATCGCCGACCGCCTCGGCATCCCTTATATCTTCAAGGCTTCCTTCGACAAGGCCAACCGCTCGTCGTTCAAGTCCTTCCGCGGTCCCGGCCTGCACGCAGGGCTGGCCATCCTGGCCAACATCAAACAAGTGCTGGGCGTCCCGGTACTCAGCGACATCCACTGCACTACCCAGGTGGCGGCGGCGGCCGAGGTCCTGGATATCCTCCAGATTCCCGCCTTTCTGTGCCGGCAGACCGACCTGGTCTACGGCGCGGCCCAAACCGGCCGGGTGATAAACGTGAAAAAAGGCCAGTTCCTCGCGCCGCGAGACATGAAGAACGTGGTGGATAAAATCCGCGAAGCGGGCAATGAAAATATCCTCCTCACCGAGCGCGGCTTTAGCTTCGGCTACAACAACCTGGTCGTGGACATGCGCGCCCTACCCATTATGCGGTCGCTCGGCTATCCCGTTGTCTTTGACGCAACCCACAGTGTGCAGCTCCCCGGCGGGGCCGGTACTTCTTCCGGCGGTCAGCGGGAGTTTGTCGCCCATCTCGCCCGTGCGGCCACGGCCGCCGGCATCGACGCTTTGTTCATGGAAGTCCATGACAACCCGGAAGAGGCCCTCTCCGACGGCCCCAACATGCTGTATATCGACCAGCTCGAAGACCTGCTCAAGGACGTTTTGGCCATTGACGCGGTCGTAAGACGACATAAATAATTGAAAACCGCGAAGTACGCAAAGACCGCAAAGGGAAACGGGAAACCTCGAAGTACGCAAAGTACGCAAAGTTTAAAAAGCGCGACGAATGTCGCGCAAGCGTAACCCTTCGCGTCCTTCGCGCACTTAGCGGTTAAAAAACTTCTCGGTTTAGAAAATTATGGAAGGTGAACTGCCATGATTATCGACCAAGCCCGCCAGGTGCTGGAAGCCGAGGCGGAAGCCATCAGATCCCTCATCCCGCGCATTAACGGCGAGTTTACCGAGGCCGTTAAGATGATTTTGGCATGCAAGGGGCGGGTCATCGTAACCGGCATGGGTAAATCAGGCCTGATCGGCAAGAAAATCGCCGCGACACTGGCCAGCACCGGCACGCCGGCCTTTTTCCTGCACCCGGCGGAAGGCATCCACGGCGACCTGGGGATGGTGACAAGCGAAGACATTGTGCTGGCCATCTCCAACAGCGGTGAAACCAACGAAATTATCGGCATCTTGCCGTCCATCAGGCGGATCGGCGCCCGCATCATCGCCATGACCGGCCGGCCGGCTTCGACGCTGGGAAAAAACAGCGACCTTGTTCTCGACGTGGCGGTAGAGAAGGAAGCCTGCCCGCTGGGGCTGGCGCCGACGGCCAGCACCACCGCGACCTTGGCTCTCGGCGACGCGCTGGCGGTGGCGCTGCTCTCGGAACGCAAATTTACCCCGGAAGACTTTGCCATTTTCCACCCGGGCGGGTCGCTGGGCCGCAAACTGCTGCTCACCGTGGAAAACGTCATGCACAGCGGCGACGACAATCCGGTAGTCACGCAGGACAAAACGGTCAAAGAGGCGCTCTTTGTCATTACCGCCAAGGGGCTTGGCGCAACTTCGGTCGTCGATGAGGACGGCCGGCTGCTGGGCATCATCACCGACGGCGATATCCGGCGCGGCCTGGAAAAAGGCCACGATTTCCTGGACAAGCCGGTGACGGCCCTGATGACGCGCACGCCCCGCACCATCACCAAAGACAAGCTGGCCGCCCAGGCGCTCAACATGATGGAGAAGAACAAGCCCCGCCCCATCACCGTATTGCCGGTAGTCGACGAAACCTATCGGGCAATTGGTATGATTCACCTTACTGACTTGCTGCGCCAAGGAGTGGTATAATGGATAGGGAGACCCGCGCGCAAAAAGTCAAACTACTCGTCTTTGATGTCGACGGTGTGCTGACGAACGGGCAGATTATCTTCGGCCCTGACGGCGAAGCGATGAAAGTATTTCACGCCCAGGACGGCCTCGGCATTTCGGTGGCCCATAAGGTTGGCCTCAAGACGGCCATCATCACCGGCCGGGAAACGGAAATGGTGCGCCGCCGGGGCGCCGAACTCAATATCACTGACGTCTACCAGGGCGCGATGGACAAAGTGGCCGCCTTAAACGAACTGTTAGCCAAACACGGCCTGGCGGCCGACGAAGTCGGCTATGTCGGCGACGACCTCAATGACCTGCCGGTCATGCTCCGGGTGGGCCTGGCCTGCGCCGTCGCCAACGCCGCAGCCGAAGTAAAGGCGGCCGCCCATTTTGTCGCTACCCGGGAAGGCGGGCGCGGCGCCGTGCGGGAAATCATCGAATTTATCCTCAAAGCCCAGGGCAAGTGGGAGCGGATTGTCTTAGCCTACCGCCAGCCGGGGCATATCGAAACAAAACAGTAAGAAGGAGGACGCCGATGTTCCCAAACTGGCAGTACCACCTGTTGAAACTGGCCAGCCGGATCGTGTGCCTTATGCCTTATCCGGCGGTGCTGCTGCTTGGCAGCCTGCTAGGCCGGCTGTACTACCGTATTGCCGGGCGCCAGCGTCGGCGTGCCCTTGCCCAAATTCAAGAATGTCTGAAACTGTCGCCGAAAGAAGCGGAGCGGATTATTCGCCGCCTGTTCATCAACGTCGGCCGGATGTTTATGGAAGTCATGTATATACCGGCCCTTAAGCGGGAAACAATCAAACGATATGTGACCATTGAAAACCGCCACTATTTAACCGATGCGCTGGCGCAGGGCAAAGGCGTCGTATTTCTTACCGCCCACATCGGCAACTGGGAGTGGTTAGGCGCGGCGCTGGCCATGGACGGCTTCCCTATGACCAGTGTCATCAAGCGCCAGCCCAACGAGCAGTATACCCGTATTCTCAACGAGTACCGTCGCCTGGCCGGCATCGAAATCTTTGCCCGCGGCTCCACCGAACTGGTAGGGGCGGCGAAAGCCCTCAAACAGGGCAAAATTCTCGGTTTTCTCGCCGACCAGGACGGCGGCCGCGACGGAGTGTTTGCCGAATTTCTGGGCAAAATGGCCTCGACGCCGAAGGGAGCGGCCGTTTTCGCCAAGCGGTTTGGCGCGCCGGTCGTGCCGACCTTCATTGTGCGCCGGCCGGAAGGCGGCCACCGCATCATTGTCCACGCACCGCTCTACTACCGGGATACCGGTAACGAGCAGGCCGACGTGGCCAATCTCACCATCCGCATGAACCGGGTGATTGAGGAAACTATCCGCCAACATCCCGACGAATGGCTGTGGTTCCAGAAGCGCTGGAACACGAAAGTAGAAACCTTGTTTCCGACCACTTCGACCATGGCAGGTGAAGCAGTATGAAGAAAACTACATATTTATTGATCGCCTGCCTGGTACTGCTGCTGGCCGGCGGCCTTTACTATTTCAACAAAGACGAGCCGCTGCCGCAGGCTCCGGCTCAGGAAGTGAGGAGCGACCCGGCGCTCAACATGGTCTTTACCGGCAATTCCCTTGTCGAGGAAAAAGACGGCAAACGCCTGTGGGAGCTGAGCGCCGAGTCCATCGAACTCGATCAAAAGACCAAACAGGTTTACCTGAAAAACCTTAAAGGCGTTATTTACCAGGAAAATGGCGGCAAGGTGGAAATAACCGCCCGCCAGGCCACACTGGATACCAAGACGCGCGACATCGTGCTGACCGGTGATATCCGGGCCACGAGTAGCGAAGGCGCCATCTTGACGGCGCCTTCCGTCCGTTACGCCATGAGCGACCGCCGCTTCTACGGCTGGGGCGGCGTTACGCTCGCGCGTGGCGATACCGTCGTGACCGGCGAAAAATTTGAGAGTGACGGCGATTTTGCGAAAGTCAGGGTACAGGGCAACGCCCGTGTACGCAAAGGAGTGAGTGCACAATGAAGTCAAAAGATACGACGCTTTCCCGGGCCATTTTTCTCGGCATAGCAGGACTTTTGGCGCTTGCCCTCGGCTTTGGCCCTGCCGCGCCCAGCCTTGCCGCCGGCAGCCCCGTAGAACTCGCCGCCGAAACAATCGAATATGATACGGCCCAAGGCATCGCCATCGCCGAAGGCGGGGTGCGCATTACCCGGGGCAATGCCGTTATGACCGGGGCAAAGGCCGAATATAATACGAAAACCCAGGAAGCACTGGTTACCGGCAATGTGAAAGTGGTGCAGGACGACGCCACCATTACCGCCGACCAGGTGCAGGCCTATCAAAATAACCACCTCGTCGCTACAGGCGGCGTGGTCCTCGTCAAGGCCGACAGCCGGTTGACCGGCCCGCGCCTCGACTACTACACCGACCGAGAATACGCCATCGTTACCGGTGGCGCCCGTCTTACTACCAAAGACGCCGTGATGACGGCCGACAAAGTCGAGGCCTTCATCGCCGAAGACCGGGCCGTCGGCAGCGGCAATGTCCATATTGTCAGCGAAGCGCGCAAACTGGACGCTACTTCCGACCAGGCCACTTATTACGGCGCCAAGACCGGCCAGGGCCGGGTGGTTCTAACCGGCAACGCCCGGGCGGTCCAGGACGGCAATGTCCTCACCGGCAATACCCTGACGGTGTATCTCGACGACAAGGCCATGGACGCCCAGGGCCGCACCCGCCTGGTTATAAAACCACAGTAATTAACGAATTAACCGCAAAGATAATCATGCCAATAATTGGCACCACAAGCGATGAAAAGTAAGTTTTTGAACTAATCTCGCGCGACAACTGTCGCGCGCGTAGCCCTTTGCGTTCTTTGCGCCCTTTGCGGTTTTACGCTTTTCAGGGTAGTACACGAAGGACGCAAAGGGCACGTAAAGCTTAAAAAGTTAGCGCGACGAATGTCGCGCAAGGGTAACCCTTCGCGTAACTTTGCGTACTTCGCGGTTCCCCTAAATTCCACCTAGCGAGGTATCTCCTCATGTATATTGAAACCAAAGGACTGGTCAAAACCTATAAAGGCCGCAATGTCGTCAACGGCGTCAGCCTCCGGGTGGAGCGGGGCCAGATCGTCGGCCTCCTGGGTCCCAACGGCGCCGGGAAAACAACGACCTTCTATATGATTGTCGGCCTGGAGAAGCCGAACAGCGGCTCGATTTTCGTGAGTGGCGAAGACGTCACCGCCATGCCCATGTACCGCCGCTCCCGGTACGGTATCGGCTATCTGCCGCAGGAAGCATCCATCTTCCGCAAGCTGACGGTGGAGGAAAACCTGCTCGCCATCCTGGAAACGACCAATCTCACGCCGGCCGAGCAGCGCGACAAGATGGAGAGCCTCCTGGAAGAGTTTCACGTCACCCATGTGCGCCACCGCAAAGGCTCCGAACTTTCCGGCGGCGAGCGGCGGCGGGTGGAAATCGCCCGGTCGCTGGCCACCGACCCCAGTTTCATCTTGCTGGACGAGCCCTTTGCCGGCGTCGACCCCATTGCCGTGGCCGATATCCAGGAGATTATCGGCTATCTCAAAGAGCGGGGCATCGGCGTTCTCATCACCGACCATAACGTGCGCGAAACACTGAGCATTGTCGACAACGCCTATATCCTAAACGAGGGCCAGATCCTCATTTCCGGCGATGCAGCCACCATCGCCAGCAGCGAAATTGCCCGTAAATTCTACCTGGGGGAAAAATTCACCTTATAGGAGACAGCATGCGCATACTTGACAAATATATCCTCAAAGAAATGCTGGGGCCCTTTGTCTTTGGCATCGCCGCCTTTTCCAGCGTCTTCATCGGCACCAGCACCCTTTTCCGGCTTGCCCGCTATATCACTGAATATGGCGCCGCCGTATCGTCGGTGACGAAATTGTTTTTTTACAGCCTGCCCGAAATTATCGTGCTGACCTTCCCCATGTCGATGCTGCTGGCGTCGCTTTTGGCGTTCGGGCGCTTATCCGCCTCCAGCGAGATAACGGCCATGAAGTCGGGCGGCCTGAGCTTTTTTCGCCTCGCCGCGCCGGTATTCATCGCCGCCTTTGTCGTCAGCGTCGTCGCCGTCATTCTCAACGAGGCCGTCGTGCCCCGGGCGAACAATGCCTATCAGAACGTGCTGCGCTACGAAATCGAAAAAAGCAAGCCCAAATCCCAGGAGCACATCGTTATCAAGGATGTGAAAGACGGCGAAATCGAGCGGCTGACCTATGCCCGGAAGTTTGACGAGGCGGCCAACGCCATGTACGCCGTAACCGTCCAGGAGTTTGACCAAGGCCGCCTGGTACGGGTGGAAAACGCCGAAAAGGCCACCTGGGACAACGGCCGCTGGATTATGGAGTCAGGCATCGTCTATGACGTCGCGCCGGAAGGACAGCTGCAGCGCACCCTGCGCTTTGACAAGCAGTTCATGCCGGTGGAAAAATCGCCGAAGGAAATCGTGCGGGAACAGAAAAAGCCAGACGAGATGACGATTAAGGAGCTTAAACAGCATATCAAAGTACTGCAGCGCGAGTATGTAAAAACCAGCACCTATGAAGTGGAGCTGCATCAGCGGCTCTCCATTCCGGCGGCCAGTCTGGTTTTTGCCCTCATCGGCACCCCGCTCGGCCTGCAGCCCCACCGCTCCAGCTCGTCCATCGGCCTTGGCATTAGTATTATCATCATTTTCATTTATTACACGATAATGACGGTATTTACCGCCTTGGGCCAGGGCGGGGCCATTCCTGCCGTCCTCGCCGCCTGGATACCGAATATCGTCTTTATCATCGTCGGCGCGTTTCTCGTCCGCAAGGCCTCGCAGTAAAGTATGAGGTATGAGGTATGAAGTATACCCTTTGCGTCTTTAGCGTCCTTTGCGGTTAATATGTATTAAGAAGGGAGGGGGAGACATGTACGGCCTGACCCTGATCGCCGTCCTGGCCGTAATGGGCGGTGTCATCGCCTATATCGGCGATAAACTGGGCACCAAAATAGGCAAGAAAAAACTCACCATCTTCGGCCTGCGGCCCAAGCACACGTCCATCCTGGTCACCATCGTCACCGGCATCCTCATTGCCGCGACCACGCTGGGCATTCTGGCCGTCGCGTCGCGGGACGTGCGCACCGCCCTGTTCGGTATGGAGGCGCTGAAGGCCGAACTGGCTTCTCTGTCCCAAGAAGTGTCTTCCAAAAACCTTGAGCTGGAGACCAGCCGCCGGGAGCTGGCGGCGAAAACGGCCGAATACACCGCTTTATCGGACAAGGTTAAAGAAACGGCCCAGCAGCTCGCCCTAATCAGCCGCGAACTTGATGAAGTCATGGCCGAGCGCGACCGCACCGCGGCCGCCCTCAGCCGGGTGCAGACCGAATATGCCCAGGCGAAAGGCGACCTGAGCCAGGCGCAGCAGGAGATCAAAACCCTTCAGACGACCAAACAGGAACTGGATAAGCGCGTCGCCGAGCTCAGCACGGCCAAAACCAATCTGCAGCAAGACGTAGACCGCCTGAACGAACTGACGGCCAACCTGAAGAAAGGCATCCAGTATGTCCGCGAAGGGGTCGTCGTCTTCCGGGCCGGTGAAGAAATCGCCACCGCCATCGTGAAAGGCGGCCAATCGGTAGAGGATACGCAGCAGGCCCTTGGGGCGCTTGTTTACCGCACCAATCTGGCCATAACCGGCAAGCTGGGCATTGACAATAATTTGGAAGTGCTGTGGATTTCCCGCCATGACTTTGACGAAGCCGTTTCCCTCATTGCCGCGACGCCGGAAGACGTCGTTGTCCGCATTACTTCGGTGGGCAACACCATCTACGGCGAGCCGGTCATCGGCCGCATCGACCTTTATCCTAACCGGCTGGTATACAGCCAGGGAACGGTGGTTTATTCCCAGGTGATCAATGCCGGCCAGAGCGCCGAACAGGCCGAAGAAGCCGTGCTGCTCTTTCTGCGCCGGGTCAATGCCGAGGCCGTCAAGCAGGGCATCCTGCCCGACCCGCTCCAGGGCACGGTGGGCAGCATGAGCGGCGCCCAACTCTTTGAGACGGTGAATAAAGTCAAACGCTATGGCGGCAAAGTCGAACTCACCGCCGTCACCAAAGCCGACATCTACACCGCCGGACCGCTGCAGATCGAGATCCAGGTGCGGAGCGTATTATAGGGTGTGCAGCTTCAAACAGCGGAGATATACATGCCGATAAATGGCATCACAAGGCATGAAAATAGTCATTTAGTTAACCCTCCGCGACAAAAGTCGTGGCCGTAACCCTTCGCGTTCTTCGCGAATTTTGCGGTTTTAATCTCATTAACATAATATACCAGCATAGAATCCTGCGTTTATAGCAGGATTCTTTTTTTCTCCCCCGAATATATATAGTGTCAAAAACACATTATGTTAAACACATAATTTTTTTGACGCGATGTGACTGCTCAGTCAATGCCTGAGAAAATAGATAATATCCAATATTTACATGTAGCAACCAAGCAGGAAGCTGAAAAGTTACATCGAATTATGTAAACTAAAACCTGCGAACAGCGGCAGGTGGCTAAAGCCTGCGACGCATCCGGCGGGTGGGAAAGAGCGATGAGGAAACGTGGATACTCATAGCTCGGTCCCCTGGCTGGACGGAGCCGGTGAAGCCGGTGGTAACACCACGCGCAAAGAACAACATATTTCAAAGGGGGATTTTTCTCGTGAAGAAAAGACTTCTCAAAGTAGCAGTCACTACTGCGCTGACGGTCGCGTTCGCCGTACCTGCTTTCGCTAATCCGTTCAGCGATGTCCCGGCAAAACACTGGGCCTATGATGCTGTAAACAAACTCGCCCAAGCCGGCATCATCGACGGCTATGGCGACGGCACCTTCCGCGGCGATAAGACCATGACCCGTTATGAAATGGCGCAAATCGTGGCCAAAGCCATGACCAAGAGCTTAAACGCCGACCAAAAAGCTACCGTTGACGCCCTGACTAAAGAGTTCGCCACCGAGCTCAACAACCTCGGTGTGAAAGTCGCCGGCCTAGAAAACAAGGTTAACAACATGGTGAAAATCTCCGGTGACGCCCGCGTGCGCTACTTCAACTACGAAGACGCCAAAGACTACACCGACTACCGCGCCCGCGTGAATTTCGACGGCAAAATCAGCGACAACCTGAAATTCAATGCCCGCCTCTCCAGTGGCAATGCCAGCATTGAAAACGGCGCCAACACCATGATCCTGGACACTGCCAACGTGACCTTCAATGCGCTCGGCCTGACCAACACCGTAGGCCGCCAGGACATTAAACTCGGCAGCGGTTATCTGATGGATACCCAGATGAATGGTATTACTACACAAGCCGGTAACCTCAAGCTGTTCGTCGGTAACGCCAAGAAAGACGACTACAACCGTCTGTACGGCGCCGAATACAACACGAACCTCCTGGGCGCTAAATTTACTGCTGACTACCTCAAGAGCGTTTCTACCGACGAAGAATTCTTCGGCGCTAACACCGCTTTCAAACTGGCTGACGGCGTAACGGCTGCCGCCGAGTTCTACAAAAACAATGACAAAGACGCTACTGCGACCGCTTATGGCCTCAAGTTCACCAAACTCGGTCTGTCCGCTACCTACCGCGATGTTGAGCCGGGTGCCTTCCTGAAGTACTCCACCCATTACACCGCTGACGCATTTACCGACAACATGGTTGCCAGCGGTTTCAAAGGGATGGAATATCAATACGACAAAGCTCTGGACAAGAACACTACCCTTACCGTGAAGTACCAAGACTTCGAAAAACAAGACGGCACTGACCTCGGTACTCGCACCAGTGCTACGGTCAACGTCAAGTTCTAAGACTGATATAAAAAAGCAAGCAGCCCTGCCTGCGCGAGATGCGCGGCGCAAGGGCTGCTTTTTTTTACAACTCTATAAATTTACTCCGCCCGTCGGCTTAGCCGGAGAATGGCCGTATCGTGATCCGCCACTTTTTTCATGATAAAGTTTATATCCTCGGCCAAACGGTCAATATCGTTCTTCGTCGCCGTTTTGACCAGCCGGCCCTGCATCTGGGTGAGCATATGGCTTAAATTGTGGATTTGAGCGTCCGCTTCCTCGCTGCGGTGCCAAAGGGCCTTGGTAAGCTGCGTGGTTTCGCTTAACTGCGCTCTTATCCCGTCAATGCGTGTCTCAAGATTATCCAGGCGTCTTTCCACGCCATCCAGGCGTTTTTCCATACCGTCCAGGCGCTTTTCCATGTTGTCAAAGCGTTGTTCCAAGCGGTCAAACCGTGCCGCCAACTGTTGTTGCCCTTCCAAAAGCTGGATTAAAATACGTTCCATGCCCATCCCTCGCTTTCGTCTTACACTCTAATCATAGCAAAAAATTTAAACTTGCAAAAGCCGCTCAATCACCGTTTGGGCAGCTATTTTTTTTATACACCAGGGGTCCCGGCACGTCCGCGGGTAGCAGGGGCTGCAGTCCGCGCCGCCGGTCAGATTAATGTTATCCCGGTATCCCCATTTAACGGGGCTGGTCGGCCCGAACAACACGATGCCTTTGGTGCCGACCGCTTTGGCCAGGTGGGCGGGACCGCTGTCAACGCCAATATATAACTTGCTTTGCTGTAGTACCGCCGCAAGTTCAAGAAGGCTGGTCTGGCCGACAATATTCACCGGGGGACGGCGGCAGTGTGTGATAATTTCATTGGCGAATGCCAGTTCATTTTTACCGCCAATTAGTACCGGGATATGATCCAGTGCCCAGATGGCGTCGATAACCGCCGCCACGTTTCGGGCCGGCCAGGTTTTGGCGGGATGGGTATAGCCGGCATGGACGGCGCAAATCTTGCCGTAAGGTAAGAGGGCGGCGGCTTTTTCTTGAGCCTGACTGTCGAACAACACTTCCGGAGTTTTGTCCGAAACCGGAACATCGACCAGGGCGGCGACGTCGGCAAAACAATCAATTTCAAAATCATGCTTGTTATACGAAATGGATTTTGTCAGCAGAAAACTACGGCCTTCGGTATTGAAACCGACACGCACCGGAATGTCAGCCAGCCAAGCATAAAAAGCCGATGAAAAAGAACGGGTAAGGTTGATGCAGCAGTCATAGCCACCGCGTTTTAAAACGGCAGCCCAGGCTAACCTTCCTTTGAGGGTTTTTAGTCCACGCACGTCTGTCGTGACGATGTCATTAAGATGTGGGTTGAATTTCAGCAATGGTTCAAGATGGGCGGCTGTAGCAAAAGTTACCTTGGCGTTTGGATAGCGCTGCCTAACTGCGCGGACGATCGGTGTGGCCATTATGACGTCGCCAAGGTAATTCAGACGATATATTAATATGTTGTTCATTTTGTCCCCTCGCACAACTTTATGGTTTTATCATAACATAGTTTGTGCCGGGATAAAATTTATTGGCTGGCTTTTTTATGCGGCAGGAGGAATATATTTCCTCGTGAAGAACATACTATCATAGGAGGCAGTTCGATGGCAGATATGGTAATAGCCGTTGACCCGGGGCGGGACAAATGCGGGATTGCGGCGGTAAGCCGCGACCGGGGCGTGCTGTATAAGGCGGTTGTTCCTACCGCGGCCCTGGCGGGGAAAGTGGCCAAACTCGCGCATGACTATGGAGCAGCTGCCGTCGTGGTGGGCGACCGCACGACTGGCAGCGCCGCGGTAAAGGAGCTCAGTGCGCTGATTATCGATGGCCGTCCGCTAATGATCGCGACCGTCGACGAACACCGCTCGACCGACGAAGCCCGCCGCCGCTACTGGCAGGAAAACCCGCCGCGGGGGCTCAGGCGCCTCATCCCGACCACCATGCAGGTCCCGCCGGCGCCGGTCGACGACTATGTGGCCGTCATCCTGGCCGAGCGCTATTTTGCCTCTTCCCGTTAACCCTTTGCGTCTTTTGCGTCCTTAGCGGTTAAAAATTTAATTAATTTATCACCAGCTAGCAGGAATAAATTTCTTAATGTAGAATATATTTCACCGTGAGGAAACAACTTCCATGATCTATCCACCGAAGAGGGCTGACGGGGAAGAAAGGAGGTGCGAAGCCTTAGGTCCCGTAAGCAGTCCTTGAAGTAGGTGATAGATATGAGCTCTTTGACAAGGGAATATTGTTTGAGGAAACAAGGAAACTCAATGCAGTTCCCTTCCTTAGGGCTCATCATATTCAAAATCACAAAAAACCTAAGGAGGAAAAAGCATGAAAAAGACTTTCGTAGTCACTCTGGCAGCCCTGTTTGTACTCAGCATCGCTGGTACTGCCTTTGCTGCTGCTAACCCCTTCGTAGACGTTCCTGCGAAACACTGGTCCTATGATGCAGTAGCTAAGTTGGCCAAGGCTGGTATCGTTGACGGCTACGGCGACGGCACCTTCCGCGGCGATAAGACCATGACCCGTTATGAAATGGCGCAAATCGTCGCTAAGGCTATGGCTAAGTCCGACAAAGCCGATGCCGAAACCAAAGCTCTCGTTGACAAACTCGCTGTTGAGTTTGCCGCTGAGCTGAACAACCTCGGCGTCCGCGTTGCCAAGCTGGAGAAGAACCAATCCAGCATCAAGATCACTGGCGACGCCCGTATTCGTTGGGTAGGCAATGGTTCGGATTATGTGAAGCAAGATGCTACTTGGGCTAGCGACAATGGTGTATGGGGCGAGCGTTTCCGCATTAACATGAACGCCCAAGTTAACGAAAATACTTCGTTCTATGGCCGTGTAATCGCTATGGACCATAACGAAATGGGTACTACCACTAAAGAAAATCTGTATATATCTGATGCTGCCTTCACTACTAAGAACCCGTTCGGTCTTGGTGTAGACGCTACTGTTGGTCGCTTCAGCCAGAAGTTCGGTCAAACCGGCTACTGGATGGACTCCACCGGTCGTATTGACGGCGCCAAAGTTTCCTTTGGTAAAGTTCTGAAAGTAACTGCTGGCTTTGCTAACTTCGACGCTAACACCGATATGAACGATGCAGCCTTTGTGGAAGCTACTTACCCTGTAAGCAAGGCTGTAACCGTAAGCGGTATGTATGTCAAGGAAACTGGTAATGATAACTTTGACGTTTATGGCGGTGGCGTTAAAGCTAAACTGAATAAAGATTTTACCTTCCTCGGCGACTATGTTGTTAATACCGCCCAAGACGGTGACCCGGCAATGTATGTTGGCCGCCTGGCTTACAAAGGCGCTGACAAGAACAAACCGCAATCTTGGGGCTTCCATGTGGAGTACCGCAAGTTCGAGCCTGGCGTATATGCCGGTGAAACTGGTGCGATGATCCCTGTCGGTACTGCTGTTAAGACCAACGATGGGAAAACAGTTCTTGGCGACCTTGGTGTGAAAGGTTTCGCTGCTCAATACAGCGTAACTCTGGCCAAGAATATCGTATTTGACGCTATCTACGCTTGGGATGACAAGACTGTAGTTGGCGACGTTAAAAAAGGCGACTTCAGCCGTCTCCAAATTAACTACTTCTTCTAAAATTAAAAAACCGCTGGCATTAAGCCAGCGGTTTTTTATTAAAAACGAGAACTATCCTGAGTAACTATTAGCTTTACTGGTGACTAGTAGTGCTTCTGTTTTATTGCAAAGATTTTTTGCATATTGTCTTCGATAGTAGAACTTTAGTGTAACTTTAATATTTATTGACGGTTTTTTGGTAAAAAATGTTACATTTCCAAACTCACAAAGCAGGAATTCAACCACTCGTGCCGAATATTTCCTGCCATATCGGGTCGTGCCGCTGCGCTAAACCGGTTAGGGAGGAGGGATGCTACCATTGGCAATCTATGGCGCGGGGCGACCAGGGGTACCCCTTTGAGCCAGCAAGGAAACATGGACACTTGCCGGATCAGAGTACGCCTCAACCAGCAACCCGTTTATTCATGAATCAACCAACAGTTATAAGGAGGAACCAGCATGAAAAAACGTTTACTAGCCGCAGCCGTCGCGGCCATGATTACCCTTTCTGCCGCCTCCGTCTTCGCGGCGCCAAATGTTGAGACCAACGGCGACGTAAAACTGCATTATCGTTGGAACACCGAAGATGGAGCTGCCGACAAAGAAGGCGGCAAGTTCTGGCTGCGTTTAAACGTCAAGGCGCAACTTGATGACAAGACCGATGCTTACCTGCGCTTTGCCCACCAAAAACTTACCGGTGACAATGTTGGCGCTGATTTTAACCAAGAATATTCCAATTATGATGAAGATAGCGCTACTTCGCTAGACCGTTTCGGCGTTGTCTACAAAAACAGCGGCTGGACCTACAACCTCGGTCGTCAGGGCGCGACGGTCGGTGCTTTGGCTACTCTTTTCAGCACTGAAGGCTATATGGGTATCCGGATGGGTGCCGTTGAGGGCCTGTCCGTTACTGGCAAGTCCGGTGTGACCGACATTAAGTTTATTGGCGGCAGACTGTGGGATGACAGGGAAAACAAAGAGGACAAAGTCTACGCTTTGCAGGCTTCTTATAGTCCGGCTAAGGACTGGACGGTCGGGGCCATTGTCGGCAAGTACAACTACGCTGACGCTACCAAAGACGACACCAACCACTGGGCGGTCAACACTGCCTACACTGTAGGCAAAGCTACCTATCTCGCTGAATACACCAAGTCCAACGCTGACAATAATGACACCGCTTATGCCCTTGGCGCCACCTACGCCTTCGACAAGAAAAATTCCGCTTACGCTTTCTACAGCCGAGTTGAAGCCAATGGCGACATGGGCGGCGGCTGGACCGACTTTGACAATAACCAAAAAGGCCTGTACCTCGGCTACGACTACGTTATCGACAAAGACACTACTTTCAGCCTGTTCTACAAAGACATGACATACATTTCTGGCGAGAAAAAAGATAAAGATAACACCTCCTTCCGCACCACCGTTACCTACAAATTCTAAGAGCACAAACACCAAAAGCCTCCCTGGTTTTCCGGGGAGGCTTTGCTGTCTCGTTATTTTTCATTGTCAGTTTGTTAATGACAGTGGTAAAATAAAACCAACAAACAAAACAGCGGCAGGGGGTGCACTGATGGAGATGGAAAGATTTCAGGCATTAGTTCTTGAGAAGCTTACAAGCATCGAGACTAGGCTGGAGAGGATTGAACAAAGATTGGCCAATACCGAACCAAGATTTGATAGCATTGGCCAAATAGCTAACCTGCAAGCTCAGCTAGATAAATTGTCGGCCGAAGTCGCGACCAGGGACGACCTTGCCGCCATTGAAGCGAAAATAGGCGCACTTAATATGCGCTTATTGAACCAGGAAGCAGAAGTGTTGCGCCTTAAACTGGCGAAATAAACCCTTTGCGTCCTTCGTGGTCTTTGCGGTTAAAATATAAAATAGAGGTGATCATCATGAAAAAACGCATTGTTGCTAGTCTTCTTGCCGTTTGCCTGGTGCTGTCGGCTGTTCCCGCCGCTCAGGCCTTCGGCCTTGGCGACATCCTCAAAGTCGGCGGTATTGGCTTCATTGTCGACAAATTCGCCAAGCCGCTCAACAACTTCATTAATACCCTCATGGCTAAGCATGGCGCCGGTACGGATTACTCCACCAAAGTTGTTCCCATTATCTCCTTTGGCAGCGGTGGGCATATCGGGGCGGCCCAGGTAACCGGCCCGCAGGAGCTGGTCGACAAAACCGAAGCTGTCATCCAGATCGAGGGCAACTTCAACGGCAACCAGTTCCGCGTTAAAGCCCTCATCCCTATCGACAGCAAAAACCCGACCAACTTCTCCCGCGTCCAGGGCGTAGGCGTATCAGCCATAATTGATGTAAAAATTTAAGGACACCGCCAGGTGTCCAAATTTTTTACGCATTCAAACTGCTCTTCACATATTCCAATACACGATTAGCCACGTCAACGGCACTTTCGGCGTTTGCCCGGGTAACGATAAGTTCGTCTACTGCTGGATAACGAGTCTCAATGTAGAATGAATTTAAAATATGTAATGAATCGGTAAAATCTAGGAAGGTCTGATCATGCTTGGCGCATCGCTGATTGAGGCGAGGCAGGCTATGTGTTTCCATAATAATACCTTCATGATACAGCACATATGCTTTAAGTGCTTTTTCCACGCATTGCTGGCAATGAAAGGCACTAATATCATACAGCTGCTCACCGACTAAAATAAGTTTGGCGGCTTTAAGATCATTTTCGGCTTTAGCCAGCCATTGCAGATAATCTTTGGTATCAACCATATAAGACAACTCCTTTTTCGCGGATCAGCCCGGCGAACGTACCGGACCGGTAGGCATCGCGCTCCCATTCCTCGGGTGTCATGATAATCAGGTCGACATCGTAGTCGACAAGTTCCATCAGGCCGCGCCCAATTTCCGCCCGGAGCTGGCGCTTGTCGGCTGCCGGCAAGACCAGGCAAAGGTCGATGTCGCTATGCGGCCGGACAGCGCGGCGGGCACATGAACCAAAAACAATTATTTTTTCGGGCGAATAGTTTTTAACAAGATAATCGGTTATCGGGCCTAGTGCCTGATAGTGCGTCATCAAAGTCCACCACCATCAAAAACCGTAATTCTACCTCCATCATATTTTACCGCCGCCCAAATGTCAATAAACGCCAATTGGCAGCAGGATATTGGCGTCTTGGCAACGAAATAAGTTGCCAAACATAGAACGACAAAAACGGTGGGAGGTAAATACGTGCGCAAACTGCTTATATGCTTGTTAGCTATGCTTACCATGATCATGCCGGTCGCGGCGGCCCAGGAAATGGCGGCCGATACGACCATTTTGGCCAAAATGATGGCGGTGGAAAAGATTATCTACGGTTCCGAGCAAACCGGGGCGCTGATTGAGCGCCTGGCCCGTATGGAAAAAGACATTTTCGGCCAAGAACAAAAAGAGGCGCTGCTTACCCGCCTTGACAAACTGTACGGCTATACTTGCGTCACCACGGCGGCCGCGCCGTCGTTTGTTACGAGTCTGAACGCGGTGGAGTGGACGCTGACCCACAGCGTTTCCGGCGATGCCGGCAAGGCGCGTATCGAAAGCGTCGAGCGGCTGATGCTTGGTAACGCCCAAACCGGAACGCTTGACGAGCGGCTCAAGCGCCTGTCGCGCCTGGCCTATGGCGATAGTCACCCGACCGTCAACCAAGTCACCGTTATGAAAGATACCCTGGTCAAAATCAAAATCGTTACTCCGCTTGATACCCGCAAAAGCCGCCCTGGCGATATTGTCACCTTCACCGCCGCCGAAGACGTATATGTCGACGGCGTATTGGTCATCGCCCGCGGGGCACTGGGAACGGGCAAGGTAACCAAGGTCGAACCGGCAAAAAACTTTGGCCGCGATGCCAAGTTGGAAGTAACTTTCGACGCCATCCAAGCAGTGGATAACGCCACCGTCGACACCATCCTGGGTGACAAGGCCAAGGAAGAGACCAAGTCGCTGGCCAAGGCGGCTGGGGCCACCGTGGCCGGGCTGGCCATCCTCGGTCCGGTCGGCGTCGTTGGCGGCGCGTTTGTCCAAGGCAAGGAAATCACCATCCCGGCCGGCAGCGAACTATATATCCAGACGAAGAGCGAAATGGATATTTATGGAATAAAAGTAAAGTGATCGACACATACTACCAACAGCCGTCAATTGGCGGCTGTTTTCTACATATTACCGCCGCGCGCGGGGCAGGAATGGCCGTATTTTTGGAGAATAGTTTAATAATAATAAAACCACGGAGAAAACAGCGGCGCGATATTCATCGCGCTAAAGATAAAAATATTCCCTCCGCGTCCTCTGTGGTTGGACTTTCTGTGGTTAGACATCGAACAACAACGTAAGGGGTACATTATGTATAATAAAAATAAACTCCTCTTAGGGATATTGGCGCTATTGCTGGCCTTCGGGTCCGCTGCCGGCGGCGAGGCGGCCGCGGCCAAGGCAGACAAGCCCGCGGCGCAAACCCAGGCAAATTTGCCGATCGTCATCGAAGCCGACAAACTGTATTTTAGCGACCTTACCGGCGACCTCTATGCCCAGGGCAACGTCCAGGTAACCCAGGGCGAGGACAAGCTGCTCGCCGCTTTGGTCCAGGGCAACACCAAACAAGGCGAGGTCTGGGTGGACGGCCAGGCGACTTTCTTGCAGCCGGGTACAGAACTTATCGGGCGCAAAAGCCGGTATAACTATCAGCAACATACCGGCAGCATTCTCAAGGCCTCCGGCATTATCGGGAAAGACCGGGTCAAAGCGGAAAATATCAACATATTGCCTGACCGGTATATCTTAAACGACAGCACGGTAACGCGCTGTCCGGCGGTAGTTCCCGATTACCATATCAGTGCGCGCAAAATCGAAATCTGGCCGGGCGAAAAAATGATTGTATATGATGCCAAGTTTTGGATCAAAGATAAAGTCATTTTTAGTTTACCCAAGTATCAGAAGTCATTAGTCAACAAGGAGACTACCACCGAATTCCCCCGGGTGGGCTATTCGTCCGAAAATGGGTTCAGTATTGCCCAATACTTAGAAACGCCGGTATTGGGCGAGGTTGCCGCCTTTGCTGACCTCGCATACTATTCTAAACGGGGCTTTGAGCCGACATACGGTTTAGTGACCAGGCAGTCGGGTTACACTCTGCAAATGACCTATGGCAGTGAAGATAACGCTGATCATGAATGGGTTGACAAGGAACCGGACTTTGCCTTAAAGTTCAAGCCCTATCGCCTGGGCAATACCTCGCTAACCGCTAATTTTTCGGCCAGCGCCGGCAAGTGGTCCGAGGGCGCCGTCACCGGGACCAGGCGGAGTTATAATTTCTACCTGGCCAATGATCCGATCAAGCTAAGCGACACCCTTGTCTTAACGCTTGGCGGCGGCTATGAAAAAGTCTTCTATGGCTACAACGATACTACCAACAATATTTGGCGCTATGATCTAAAGTTGACGGCCAAACCGAACAACCGGCTCGAAGCCTGGACCGGTTATTCATACAACAATCAAAGCAGTATTTCACCATATCAGTATGACCGCATTGATACCCCCCGTGAACTTTATGGCGGATTTATGTACAGAATTGACCGCATGAATGGGTTTGGCCTCAAACTGAGTTATGACGTCGACGTTGATCGAGTGAAAGACTTGGACTACACCTGGCGGCGGAACCTGCACTGCTGGGAAGCCGACATAACTTATCGCGCCAAACGCGACCAGTTTAATATTAAGGTGTCTGCCGTCCAATGGTAGGACGGGCAAATGTTTTGCCGCTGAAAAAAAGGAGTTTTGTGCGTGCCGAATAATCTCCTGGAACTAATTGCTGGACTATCCAACCGCAAAATTATGATTATCGGGGACATGGTCGCCGATGTTTACCTCGAAGGTAAAATTTCCCGCATTTCGCGCGAAGCGCCAGTGCTCATCCTGGAGCATGCCGGCGAAACCGTTGTCCCCGGCGGTGCGGCCAATGCGGTGCATAACGCGGCCACGCTTGGCGGGCGCATCTACGCTGTCGGTGTGATCGGCAATGATAGCGCCGGCAGCGAACTGGCTCGGATATTAAGCGAAAAAGGCGTTATAACCGCTGGCCTGATTGTAGACAACAGCCGGCCGACCATCACTAAGACCCGGGTAATGGCCGGCGGTCAGGCGACGGTACGGCAGCAGGTCGTCCGCATCGACCGCGAGGCCAAGACCCCGCTTAGCGCCAGTATCGAAGCAGCGGTGCTAGACTATATAGGTAAACACATTCCTGCCATGGATGCCGTGGTTATGAGCGATTACGGCAGCGGGACAGTCACCCCGGCGGTAATTGCCCAAGTAGTAGCGGCCTGCCGCCGGGCCAATATTCCCTGCATCGTCGATTCGCGCTACAATATCCTGGCCTTTACCGGCGTGACCGTTGTCAAGCAAAATGAAACCGAAGCGGCTGCGGCGGTCGGACTGAAAGCGCTGGATGATCATACCCTTATTGCAGCCGCCGAGAAGATCCGCGAACGGCTCGCCGCCGAGGCGGTGCTGCTGACGCGCGGCCCGGACGGCATGACCTTGTTTGACGCGCAAGGTCAAATCACGAATATTCCGGTGACCAACAAAAGCGAAGTTTACGACGTAACCGGCGCCGGGGACACGGTGGTGGCCGCCATGACGCTGGCGCTGGCGGCCGGCGCGTCATATCTTGAGGCGGCCCGGCTGGCCAACTTTGCCGCCGGGATTGTCGTGCGCAAACCGGGAACAGCCACAACCACGCCGGAGGAACTGCGAGAGGCGGTCGCGAAATTCTATGAAAATCGTCAGTAGAGAGCAATTAATAGATATAGTAACTAAATTAAAAGCCGCTGGTAAAACGGTCGTGTTTACCAACGGCTGTTTTGACGTCCTGCATGTAGGGCATGTGCGGTATTTGGCCGCCGCGCGGGCGCTAGGCGACTGCCTCATTGTCGGTCTTAACAGCGATGATTCGGTGCGCGGGCTCAAAGGGCCCACCCGCCCAGTCAACGCTGAGTGCGACCGGGCCGAAGTGCTGGCCGCTTTGGCCGCAGTTGACTATGTCGTCATTTTCCCCGAACGCACTGCGGAAAGCCTGGTAGCCACACTGCGCCCCGACATCTATGTCAAGGGCGGCGACTACCGGGTGGAAGATTTGCCAGAGGCCAAAGTAGCCGCCGCTTACGGGGGCAAAACCGTTCTCATCCCCGAAGTGCCAGGACGCTCGTCAACAAAAATTATAGAGAAAATAAAGAATAACCGCTAAGTGCGCGAAGTTACGCAAAGGATTTTACGGATTTTTTCTAACTTTGCGTCCTTTGCGTACTTTGCGGTTGACAAGAGGTCAACCATGTACCACAACATCCTCATCATCAAAATGAGCGCCATCGGCGACGTTATTCATGCCCTGCCGGTGGCCCACGCCTTAAAACAAACCTGGCCGGACTGCCGCATCACCTGGGTGGTGGAGCGGGCGGCCTACGACCTTTTGACTAATAACCCCGATATTGACGAAATCATCCTGTTCGACAAACCGCAGTTTAAATCACTGGCCGGCCTGATAAAGCATGCGCCGGCGTTGGCGCGGCTGCTCAAATCCCGCCGGTTTGACCTCGCGCTTGACCTGCAAGGCCTTGGCAAAAGCGCCGCCATTACCTGGTTGAGTGGTGCGCCCAAACGCTTGGGCTACTGCAATATGCGCGAGCTAAGCCACTGGGTGAGCTCGCCGGTATGCGGTGCGCACAAGGACGGCCATGTGGTCGAGAGGTACCTGGACGTTGTGCGGGCCTTGGGGTGCAGTGTTGACGAAGTAGTTTTCCCTATTCACATCACCCTGGAGGAACAAGGGCAGGCGGAAATAGTTGCTCGACAGGCCGGGCTGGACATATCCCAGCGGTATGTCGTGCTGGCCCCCGGGACCAACTGGCCGACCAAGTGCTGGCCCACAGCGTATTTTGCCGAACTGGCCGACATGCTTTATGACGCCAGTGTCATCCCGGTCATCATTGGCGGCCCGGGCGATCGGCGGCTGGCGGACGAAATTGTGGCCGGCGCCGCTATCCCGCCGGTTGACCTCACCGGCCGGATTACGCTTAAACAGCTGGCCCATATCATAAAACGTGCTAGCGCCTTCGTCGGCGGCGACACCGGCCCCATGCATTTGGCCGTAGCCGTCGGCACACCGGTAGTCGCGCTGTTTGGCCCGACCGACCCGAGGCGGAACGGGCCGTATTACGGCAGTAATATCGTGCTCCAGTCTAACAGGAACTGCCTGCTGTGCTGGAAGCGGACATGTGAAAAAATATGTCTGGCGCCGATTGAGCCGGACAAAGTGTTAGCGGCTGTGCACAAGGTGGCGCGGCGCAAATAAAATAGAGGATAGGCTGATGATCATTGACTGATACGAATATTTTATTTATCTCTTTAAATGGGCACCAAAGACGGTATTTTAAGTGGCTGGGGAAGGGCCTTGCCTCGCGGTACAAGGTATTCCACGTTCATTACACCGCTAATATATTTAATGGCATCTTCCGTTCGGAAAAACTCCCTGCGGACTTTATAATTACACCGGAAGAGATTGATGAAATAACGTTGTTTTTACGCATCAAAGCCGAGTACCGTAATTTTGGCCCACTTCGCAACTTGTTACATAGCAAGGAATTTTTGACACACCAGGCCTATGGTGCTATTTACTATTTTTATGATTACATGGAAAAGCATAACATCGACTTGGTTTGCGTTTGGAACGGGACCTTGATCCCTTTAGCAGCGGCGACTACGGTAGCAAGGAAAACAGGTCGCAAAACTTTATTTTTTGAAAATGGCTATCTGCCGGGAACTACTACCGTCGATCCCTGCGGCGTGAATTATAAAAACAGCCTTGTTGGCAAGACGCGCCTATTTTATGATGCGGTGCAAGTCGACCCTGATAAGTTAGCACAACTTTATGAACAGGAACAAAGGGTGCGGGCGCTAAAGCAGAAATGGTATCACCGGCTTCTTAAACGTCAGCCCCAGGGCAGTCCGGAACCGGTTAAATTGCCGCAGCGGTACATTTTTTTGCCTTTTCAAGTCCACGATGATACGCAGGTTTTAATGCATTCCCCGACAATTAAAACAATGTTTCAGCTTGTTGATTATGTTATTCCGGCGGTTTTGCGCCATAATGAAAAAACGGGCGATAATCTGTGGGTAATAGCCAAGGAACATCCTTCCGACTTCGGGCGCATTGATTACGGGGAAATAAAGGAAAAATATCAAGGCTTCCCCGTAATTTTTCTGCGCTATTATCCGACGCCGGCGTTAATTAAAGGAGCAAAAGGAATTATTACCCTAAATTCTTCTGTCGGGATTGAAGCTCTTCTCCAGCATAAACCGGTTATTACGCTCGGAAATGCTTTTTACAATGTCCCGGGATTGGTAAAACATGTTGCACCGCCAGAAGATTTAGCCGATGTGCTGGGATTTGTTGATTGTCCTCCCAATGATAATTTAATTGATAAGTTTTTATATTACTTGCGATACCATTACTTAGCTGATGGTTCCTGGAGAAGTCCGGACGAACGGCATTTTCGCAGCGTTGAAGCCAAAATACGCGCAGTTATTGAAAACCGGTGAGAGAGTTACTCTCACCGGTCTGTGTGTTTTGTCTTCAGTGTTTCATATAAATTTTCAATCTGATCAGCAACGTTGCGGATATCATAGTTTTTTCGTATATATTGGCTGGCGGCAGCGCCCAATCGGTCGCGGCGCGAATCGTCACCAAGCAGGTCCAAAACCTGGTTGGCCAAGGCATGATAATTTCCAACAGGAATAAGCACGCCTGTCACATCCGGAACTATTAAATCAGCACAGCCGCCGATCGCTGAAGCTATACAGGCGCAGCCGCACCCCATTGCTTCGATTAGTGCATTTGGCAGACCTTCTTTACGCGACGGAAACAAAAAGATATCGGCTGCCTGCAGGTAAGGGGCAGTATTAGTGACTTCACCGACATATGTAATTGTATGGTTGCCAACTTGTTGGGCGGTGGCGCGCAAGGCGGCCACGGCCTTGCCTTTTCCACCGCCGACTACGGCTAAATGAACATCACTGGCTTGGCTGGCGATATACGGCCAGGCCTTCAGGAGTATGTCAAATCCCTTTCTGTCTATCAGTCGGCTCGCATAAAGTATCAGCTTTTTATTGACGGGAAGGCCGAGCTGACGGCGAAGAGAAGCTTTTTCCGATTGGGGAATAGGGTAAAAGCGATTCGTATCTAACCCGTTGGGAATAGAAACAATACGGTCGGTGTAAAAGCCAGCCCGGGACAGTTCGTCCGCGATTTCCGCACTGATAGCGATATACGCTGCTGCCGTGCGGCTAATGTAGTTCGTTATCCGGCGGAAGACGCGCCAACGGCGGGGAAAGGGTTTGTCGATAGAAGTACGGGCAAAAACTCGGCCTGCTATTGTTACTTTGAGAACAGATGGTAGTTTAAATATATGGGCAGCGGTGATGGCGGCCACACCAAGGCTGTCTTGACCATGGACGTGTACCACGTCAAACCGTTGGCGGTTAAAACACATGATAGAAAATAAACTTAACGAACGAAGGCCTGGCGGTGCTACGCGATAGATACTTATACCGTTATTTATTTCGCTGAATTTACTGCCCCAGGTATGTTTTTTAGCAATGACAGTTATTGCATGGCCGCGGCGCCGGAGCTCGTTAATAAGTGTTTTTGCTTGCAGTTCAGCACCGGTGTTAGTAGCACCTGGCTCTTCATAGCCTGACAATATCATGCAAATATTCATTGATATCCCCTTGTCCTAATTACTATTTAAATTTTACAACTAGTAATTGGAGAGGGCAATAAGGCGCTTTTTGCAGGATATAGGCTTTTTTGCAGGATTTAGGCTTTTTTATAGCGAAAAAGTTTAACCCTAAGGCTCAATGTATTTGGAGGAATAAAATTGGGACAACAGCAATTGAATGTTTGCGTCGTCGGCGCCGGGTATGTGGGCTTGACGACAGGCGTTTGCCTTGCTTATCTGGGGCATCAAGTGACTTGCATAGACAAAGACCGGGAAAAAATTGACATGCTGCTAGCCGGGCGCGCGCCTATTTATGAGCCTGGCCTGGAGGATTTATTGCGCCTGGCAAATGCGCGGCTAAAGTTTACTACTTCGCCTGAGGCCTGCCGCCATGCTGACGTGATTATCTTGGCTGTCGGCACTCCCCCTACGCCAAACGGTAATGCCGACCTTTCATTTATGGAGGCAGCAGCCGCCGAGGTTGCCGCCCAGTTAACAGGGGAGAGGTTTCAGGTAATCGTTAACAAGTCGACTGTTCCGGTCGGAACGGCGCAACGTGTTAACCTGATTATTACAACTGCTATTGCAAGCAGGGGCGGCTCTGCTAATTTTGCGGTAGCGTCCAACCCCGAATTTTTGCGTGAAGGGGTTGCCATACATGACACGCTTTACCCTGACCGCATTGTCATCGGCTCGGCGAGCAATGAAGCCATTAATATGCTTAGGGTCATGTATGCGCCCATTCTGGAACAAACTTTTGCCGCCCCCAAAGTGTGTCCGCGCCCCGAACGCTTTGATCTGCCGGCATTGGTGACAACCGACGTTACAAGCGCCGAGATGATTAAGTATGCTGCTAATGCCTTTTTGGCAATGAAAATAAGTTTTATTAATGAAATAGGCGGATTATGCGAAAAAGTCGGCGCCGATGTTACCGAAGTCGCCCGGGGCATTGGCCTTGACAAGCGTATCGGTCCCCGCTTCCTCCAGGCCGGTTTAGGCTGGGGAGGGAGCTGCTTTGGCAAAGATACGGCAGCACTCATCCGCACTGCTCAAGAATATGGCTATGACATGCCCATTGTGTCGGCCACTGTTAGCGTAAACCGGCGGCAACGCCTACGGGCCATCGACAAGCTGCAGGAAACGCTGAAAGTGGTGCGCGGGCGGACGATTGGTCTTTTGGGTTTGGCGTTTAAGCCGGATACCGATGACCTGCGCGATGCGCCGGCACTGGACATTATCCGGGTACTTCTCGAAATGGGGGCACGGGTAAAAGTTTATGATCCGGTTGCGCTGGAAAATTTTAAAATTCAGTATCCTAATTTAGCAGTAGAACCTTGTAAGAACGCTAGCGAGCTCTCTCAAGACTGTGACGCGGTGATTATTGTTACAGAGTGGGAAGAATTCCGGCATCTTCCATTAGCCGAGTTAGCGGAAAAAATGACGGGGGCCAAGGTGTTAATAGACGGCCGGAATATTATCGACCGACAGGATGCAGAAAAAGCCGGTCTTAGATACGTTGGCTTCGGGAGGTAGTAAGATGCAGCAGATATTGGTGACCGGGGGCGCCGGCTTTATCGGCAGTCATCTGGTTGACAGACTATTGGCCGCAGGATACTGGGTGGCGGTAATTGATGATTTCAATGATTTCTATGAACCTGCCGTCAAGCGGCAAAATGTTGCTGAACATATAACACATCCAAACTATCGGTTATATGAAGGAGACATCCGTGATCGCGCTTTTTTGGACGAGGTTTTTGCCGCTAATTCCTTTACGGCCGTGGTACACCTTGCGGCGCGCGCCGGCGTGCGCCCATCCCTTGTCGAGCCGGTCCTTTACCAGGAAGTAAATGTTGGCGGCACGCAGAATATTTTCGAGTGCTGCCGCAAGTTCGAGGTAAAAAAGTGTATATTCGGCTCATCAAGCTCCGTTTACGGCATTAACAGCAAAGTGCCTTTTGCCGAAGACGACCCAATTTTTCAGCCTATCAGCCCTTATGCCGCCACCAAGGCGGCAGGAGAGCTGCTTGCCCATGTATACAGCCATCTGTATGGTATCCAGATTTTGTGTCTCCGGTTTTTCACCGTCTACGGCCCGCGGCAGCGGCCTGATTTGGCGATTCATAAGTTTACTAAACTAATTGATCAGGGTTTGCCCATTCCTGTGTATGGGGACGGAAGCACCTGCCGGGACTATACTTATGTTGACGATATTGTCAATGGCATAATAGGGGCCTTGCACTACAGTGCATCGCTGTATGAAATTATTAATCTTGGCAATTCGGATACCGTTTATCTTAAAGATTTAATACGGGTTATTGAAGAGTGCTTAGGTAAAAAAGCTGTTATCAAATGGCTGCCGCCCCAGCCGGGCGATGTGCCGCTCACCTTTGCCGATATCGGCAAGGCCAGGCGGCTTTTGGACTTTGAGCCGGCTACCGCCATTGAAGAAGGTATTGCGAATTTTGTTGCGTGGTACCGCCAGAGTAGAAGGGATTAGTTCTATGGCACGCATATGCATGATCTTTAACAGCTTCGAGCTGCCGAACCCGGGCGGACCGAGCCTGCAGGCTTACCGAGTGTCCCAAGAACTAAAAAAGCGGGGACACCAAATTATTTTTGTTGCTAAAGGGACCGGCCGGTCACCGGCGTTTGAGATGGTCGACGGCATACCCCTCTACCGCTTAAATTTGAAAGGTTTGGCTTCATTTCAGTTATTATACCGACTCTGGCATCTTAAAAACGAATTTGATATCCTGCATGTGCATGGCGTAGGCCGTTTGGCAACAATGGCTATAACTTTTGCCCGCAATTTCGGAAAACGGGTATATGTAAAGTACACAATTGCCGGCGCTTTAATGAAGCCGCCGCAACCAGGCGTAAAGGGCTGGTTTAAACGCATAAGTCCGTTTCCGAAACTGCGACTGGAAAAACACAAACAAGCCGATGGCATGATAGCCATTAGCGGCGAGACTTATAACGAACTGATAAATTACGGTTTTCCCCGCGACCGGATTAGTTTTATTCCTAATGGGGTTGATACTGAACTATTTCGTCCTGTGGGTTTGATGGAAAAACAACAGTTGCGGCGTAAGCTTGGCTTGCCGGAGAATAAAATGATTTTTATCTTCACCGGCAAAATTACCCGGCGCAAGGGCGTTGATACCCTGCTGTGCGCCTGGCAGTCCTTACCGCAAATTCAGGAAAAGGCCGTTTTGGTCTTGGTTGGCGATGGAAAAGGACAGGCTGACAACCTCGAGGCGTGGCTGGATAAGTTTATTCAGACAAACAAGCTTGCTGGTTCCGTGATTTGGCCTGGAGTTGTCGCAAATGTCCCCGACTACCTTGCGGCAGCGGACTGTTTTCTGTTCCCTTCCTGGCGAGAGGGCCTTCCCAATTCGCTGCTTGAGGCTATGTCAGCTGGCCTGGTATGTTTTGCGTCAAATATCGGCGGCAATACAGACGTGATAATTCCGGGGAAGACAGGCATTTTGCTGCCGCCGGGTGATGTAGGCGCTTGGGCAGATGCGATCGCCCAAGCTGTAAACGATCCTCATCCGGCGCTCGGCACAGCAGCGCGCCGTTATATTTGTGAAAACTATAGCATTATCGGCACGGCGAATAAACTTGAAAAACTTTATGATGATAATGGTGTTTCTCGATAAAGAAAGAATAGACTGCAACTGTTTTATAGTAGTCGGAGAGTACGTGGTATATCTGTAGCTTAATATATCACCATAAGCAATGTGAAGAAAACTTGCCTGTAATATTACGTGGACTGGGGGTTGATTTTAATAAAGAACTTAAATAAACTTTCTGCTAGCCAAAAAACATTAGCAAGTATGTGGATATGGCTATTTTTTTAAGTTTTTCAGTCTTTTTTTCATCTTTTCGCGACGTGAGTACCGCAAAACTTCTAAATTTTATTATGGGTGGTTTTTTGGCATGTTTTGCATATAAAATTGCGTCTAGGGAAAACACTCGAAAATATATTGAGATATTTTTATGGGTTTTGGTTGTCTTTGGTTTGGCGATTGCTTTAAAAGGGCTTTATCAATATTTTGTATTACACATATCAAGGCCGCGGTCAATGGTAAGTCATCCTAACATATTTGCCATGTATATGGAACTTATTATCCCATTTTTGCTAGCGCAGTTTTTGTATATCAATAACATGCGTTGGAAGCGAATTTTAGTTTTTGCAGTGATGGTGATTTTAGTTTTAGCACTAGTGATCACTTTTTCGCGTGGCGCTTGGTTTGCAACAATAATTGGAGCTTTCTTAGTGCTGTGGTGCTTGAATGGCCGCAAAGCAGTTTTTTGGACGGCTGCCGTCCTGCCAGTTTTACTTTTTAGTAGTACGGCTATATATAAACGCTTTCTTAGTTCATTTGATTTGACAATGCAAAGCAATATTGAACGTATTCACGGGTTGATAAGTAGCTTTAAGATTATTCTTGATTACCCGCTAACTGGGGTAGGGCTGGGGTGCTATAAACTCTTTTATCCAACATATAAGCTGCCGCTAGCAAAAGAAATATTGCCTCATGCTCATAATACGTTGATGGTTTTTGCTACCGAAGCAGGTGTGTTTACAGCAGCGGCCTTTTTCGGTTTTATTATACTTTTAATAAAAAGTTTATATCTTAATATTAGACAGAATATTAGACAGAATAATTGTCATAATGAGCATTATTATCTTGTGATGGGGATGAGTGGGGGTATTTTAGCGCTTATGCTACATGGCTTTGTTGACTATACTTTGGGGAATCAAGGTGTATTAGGCATTTTTATGCTATATATAGGTTTTTTACTTGGCTTAATCGAAAAAAACGATAATATCAAAAAAGCGCATAATTAAACGATCAATATTGCGAGGTAAAATTCTATGAACATTGTGTATGTTTCTAATTCAATTATCCCTTCAAAATATGCCAACAGTATTCATGTAATGAAAATGTGTAATGCTTTTTCCCAAAATAGTCATAATGTATTTTTGCTTGCCCGGCGCGGCTCGTGGCTGAATACTAGAGATCTGCACAAACGGTATGGGGTGACAAATATTTTCCCGATTATTTTTTGCTGGCGCCCGAATTTTTTGCCGCGGCTGTGGAGAGAAAATATTTATTCCACAGGGTTATGTCGTGCTGTGAAAAAATTAATTTTAAAAGACATGAAACCTGATCTACTGTACGGCCGGTACGAACATGGACTGTTTGCTTTATCTAAGTATTTTGATATTCCTTTTGTTTTTGAAACTCATGATACTCCCGCACGAAGCAAGGATGTTTTTTATGTTCAAGAAGCGTTACTTAAGCAAAAAAATTTACTAGCTCTAGTATGTATATCTGACCAGCTCAAACAAGAATATATAAGGGTTTTTCCATGGTTCCCCAAGGAAAAAATTATTGTAGTTCATGATGGGTCTGATTTGCCTGAAGAAACCGTGCCAGGAGAAATTTTGGACTGGCCTGGACGAACAGGGTGTATTCAGGTGGGCTATGTTGGACATCTATATCCTGGTAAAGGCATGGAAATTATTGCTCAGATATTTAGACAATTACCAAATTTGGATTTTCATATAATTGGGGGAATGGAGAAAGATATCGAGTTTTGGAAATCGAAATGTCGGGGAAGCAATATTTTCTTTCATGGGTATATTTGGCAAGAAAAATTAAGTTCATATATTAAAAGGCTGGACATTGTATTGGCGCCGTTCCCGGCTCAGGGTAAGTATAGTCGGTGGTCTTCGCCACTGAAAATTTTTGATTATATGGCCTGGCGGAAACCGATTGTAGCGTCAGATATTCCCATGGTGCGAGAAATACTTATAGATGGACAAAATGCTGTTTTAGTGTCTCCTGAGAATATTGATGAGTGGATAAAAACATTGGAATATTTAGCGAAAGATAGCGCATACCGTGATAATTTAGCTCAGTGTGCATATCAAACTTTAAAAGACAAATATACTTGGAAAGTGCGAGCGCAAAATATTCTAAATAGCCTGTGTTTGTAAGGCGGCATATTGGAGAGTAAGACGTGAAAAATAATAATTGTCGAAAACCACTGGTCAGCATTATAATTGCAACTTACAACTCCGGCCAAACGATTAGTCGGGCTGTAAGTTCAGTAATACAGCAGTCATATGATAACATAGAACTAATTATTGTTGATGATGGTTCTTTTGATAATACGGCTGAGATAGTTATGCCCTTTGTTGATGGTATACGTGTTATTTACATATATCAGAATAACAGCGGCGTAAGTGCCGCACGAAATAAGGGAGCGCTTTTAGCAAAAGGAGAATGGCTTGCTTTTCTTGACGCTGATGATGAGTGGCATCCCCAAAAACTAGAATTACAGATCGAGTCCTTGCAATTTGTACCTGACGCTGTATTAATAAGCAATGTCCCGCTGCGTGTATCCCAAAATGGGAAAAACTTTCAATTTCCTGTATTAGATGTAACAGATTTAAAGGATAAATTATTTTTTTGGCGTCAGGAAGAATTTTTACGCCGCAATAAGATACACACATCATCAGTTCTTGTACGCCGTGACACGTTTAATGAAGTAGGCGGCTTTGATGAGATGCTAAAAATCGCAGAAGATCGCGATTTATGGCTGAAAATACTATATAAAGGCCAAGGTATCTGTCTTAATATGCCGCTTACGAAATACTATGAAACAGAAGGAAGTCTATCCCGCAAAATTGTTGAACGCTTCGAATACAACTTAAAATTAATTGATCGCTGGGATAATCGTCGTCAAGATACTTTAGATAAGGAAAAACGGATTTCGGTAAAAAATTTTATAAAAATAAAATATGCTGTTTTGTTTACCATGATTTTTAAACTTTTAAAATATGGATTTGTCGAAGAAGCATATTTATTTTGGCTAAAACTGCGAGATTTTCATAAAAAAGAGTTCCCCTGTTTACCATTTATTCCGTGGTGTTTATTTGTTATGATGGCGCGGGTGGAGTTTTTACGAAAAAGATTTAAGAGAGCGGTAAAGCGATTTTTACTCTAACAGTTTTTTGGAGTACGCAAAATAGTTATGACAAATTATGACAAAGTTCGCTATTGCTTTAAGATATGTCGAAAAATTATAATTGAGTTTAGTTGATAGATACTTTTCTATACTAGATCCTCGCTAATAGAAAGCGGAGTGAAACGATAATGCAGCCTCAAGCACAGGCACCAGCTGTCAACGCGAATATTGGACAAGCGGTGGCATTGCCGCTGGCAGTGCGGCTAGGGCAGGCCCTGGCTCCGCTCTTGCTCGCAACGGCCGACTATTTTGCGGTCGTTGCGGCCATTTATAGCGCTGCCTGGCTGCGGGGAACATTTTTGCCAAAACTATTACCCGCACTCCTGCCGTTTCACAACGGCTATACTTACATATATTTTGTAATTCCCGTTGTGTATTTGACATTTATTGCGGCTCAAGGCCTGTATACCAAGCGCCTGCCCTTCTGGCAGGGAGCAGGGCTGTTATTCAAGGCATGCAACTATGTTATCATATTAGTCATTGGAATTGTATATTTTTTAAAAACCGGGCGATAGTGTCAAGACATTGTAGGATTTTTTTAAAAGACATACAATCCTTGGCGAGTTAACATAATTTTAGGCATAAGCAAGCGAAAGCTCCCTCAGGGCCTTATACAAAAAGCTTTTCGGCCCCCTCAGTATAGGTATATTATCATGTTTTTCCCCGGTTACTTTTACTTTCTTCTGCCGCTGCGCTTCAACAGTTTCCGCTGAGCTTGTTATCATCGCCTCAATTTTGTAATCTGTGCTTTGCTGTCTTAGATATTCTTCTGCCACCGCTTGGCCGTTTGCCTGACATACGCGTATGTATGCCATATGCTTGGCGCCTTCTCGGCTCCACCCCATCGGCCGGCTGCTCATGCGCGCCGATAATACGTGACTGATATGCCCTTCAGCACTGCATTTTATCTCTTTGTAACTGTATATTCTGGTTATTCCTTCCCAGTTGCTTCGAATGTAGCCCCAGGATTGTATAATTGCCTGTTTACGGCTTGCCGTTGTCGCGCTTTTTAATAGCTTTTCAATGACTTCTTGCGCTTTTTCAAAGTTGCCAAAACGCAATGCTCCTAGCAGTGTTTTACTAAGTTCTTTGTTGCCTCCTACAGCTTGCCGAACATATTTCATTAAATGAAATTTATCCAGAATAAATTCTGCTTTCGGAAAAACAATTCGGGCACACTGGATCCAGGCAGCGCCATCACCTATTACATAGATCTTTTCGATACGGTCAAGGTCATAACGCTTGTTTGCTTCTTCCCACACATATTCCCAAAATTCATCTGCTTCTTTATCCACACTGCTTAGATAAACCGGATTTTTTAACGCCCGTCGCCCATCTTTTTCTTCCCAGCCCTCATGCATATATACCAGGCGTGTCAGAACAGGATCAGGCTTGACTTATTTGAAAAATTGACTTGTTTTCACGGCAGCAATTAAGAACGGAGGGAGCACTATGGCCGGACAGCCAGCGAAACGGGTCGGGGTTAACGAGGTCAGGGGAAAAATTTTGCCGCTGTGCCAAGAGCGGCCAACAATTGCCGCCGTATTTTTATTCGGTTCGTATGGGACTTGTTATCAGACTCAGTTTAGTGATATCGACCTCGGGGTGCTCTTTTTTCCTGACGGTATTCCCAATCTGCGGGGAGAAATGGGGTTGGCCGGCGCATTTTCCAGCGCCCTTGGCCGCGATGACGTTGATCTGGTGATTATGAATAAGGCGCCGCTGCCGCTGCGGTATCGGATTGTCGCCGAAGGCGAGATTCTTTACGAAAAAGATTATGTTTATACCAGCGATTTTTTGGCGGCAACTTATAAATATTTCCTTGATTATAATATTGACTACCGGATGTTTATGGCTGAATACAGTCGTTCACTAAAGGAGGCATACAAGGTTAATGGTTGACCGGGATGTTATTTGCAACCGGATAAGTTATATCGAAGACAACATCCGGCAGCTTAATGAGCTGGCGAAGTTAACGGAAGCGGAGTTTCTCAGCCGCTTTTATTATGTAGCTTCCGCTAAATATTTGCTGCAGACAGCAATTGAGGCCATGCTGGACATTGCTCACCACATTATTGCCCGGCAGCGCTACCGGGCTCCGCGCACTTATGCCGAAGTTTTTTCGGTATTGGTTGAACATGGCATTTTGCCGGCAGAAAGCGAAAATACATACCGCCAAATCGCTAAGTTCCGTAATCGGGTTGTGCATTTGTATCATGAAGTAGCTAATAAAGAAGTATTCCAAATTCTTAAGGAAGGTATTAGTGATATTCAGGCATTTGTCAAGGCTATTGTTGCCTATATGGGAAAAAATTCCTAAATGGAAAAAAGACGGCCGGGTTTAGGCCGTCTTTTGGTATAATATGGCTAAATTATATCCGGGGATAAACGGTTAAAACAAGCGCGACCAGTCGCGGCGCTTATCCCATACATGCATTATTTGGAACGTATTCACCGGCAAAACATTTGACCCTGAGGTGGCGACCGCGGTCGGGAGCATCCGCCGCCGGCAACAACCGGAGGCTGCCGTGCCGTATGAAGTGGCCGAGGTGGTTAAGCGAGGCTTTCTGGACAGCGCCGGCCGGGTGGTGCGCAAGGCTGAAGTAATTACCTATCAGGAGGGGGAAAGGGTACATGACCAGACCAACGCGCCCGATTGTGGGCATTGATTTAGGGACAACCAACTCGGCCGTCGCTTATATAAATAACGGCAAGCCGGAAATTATTCCGTCGCCGCATGGTCAGCGCATCATCCCCTCGGTGGTAATGATCGGCCTGGATGGCAAGGTGCATGTCGGCGATACGGCACGGGCGGCGCAGATCGCCATGCCCGACCGGGTGGTCGCTGCCGTCAAGCGCAAAATGGGCTCGACCGAGCCGGTTACCATGGCGGGCCAGGCGTTTTTACCCCAGGAAATTTCGGCGATGATCTTACGAGAAATCAAAAGTTATGTTGATGCTAAATTCGGCCCCGGGGAAAAAGAGGCGGTCATCACCGTGCCGGCTTATTTTACCGACGAGCAGCGCCGGGCGACCAAGCAGGCCGGGGAATTGGCCGGCTTTATCGTCGAACGGATTATTAACGAGCCGACGGCGGCGGCCATGGCGTTCGGCCTGGAGCGGCTGGAGGAAGATAAGCATATCCTGGTGTATGATCTGGGCGGCGGTACGTTTGACGTGTCGATTGTGGAAATGATGAGCGGCATTTTGGAAGTTAAAGCATCGGCCGGTAACAACCATTTGGGCGGGGAAGACTTTGACTGGCGGCTGGTCGGCTGGCTGGCCGACAAAATCCGCAAAGCTCACGGCGTCGACCCGCTGAAAGACCTTCGCGCCAAGAGCCTGCTAAAAGAGCAGGCTGAACGCATCAAAAAAGAGCTGTCGACCGCTCCCCAAGTCGAAATTCACCTGCTGGTTTTGTCAACACAAAAGTTGACCGCCCGTGCTAGAGCAAAAGTTGACCGGGCCTTGCTAATCGCTGGTAAAATGACAGATAATTCTGCCTAGAAATAGTCATTAGCAAAAACACTTTTAGTTTTCTTTAGCAACACGCTTTCGCAGCTCAAGGGTTTGGCGAAAACGGTAGCTTTCGCCGTTCATGACATGGATGTCCGCACGATGCGTTAATCGATCAATGAGCGCTTCCGTCATCCGTGCATCGCCGAAGACGTCCGGCCATTTATCAAAATCCAGATTAGTTGTCAGGATAATGCTGCCCAGTTCATGGCGCGTTGAACAAAATTGAAAGA
>NZ_FNBU01000025.1 GCF_900102435.1 Sporolituus thermophilus DSM 23256
AAGGTGTTGTGTTGGCACTTTTTTAACGCGTAAAGCTGCTTCGCAGCTTATGCGCTGCCGTCGTCTTTAACACCCTAAAATGCTCGGTGTTGAACATCAGTCCGTTCGACTTGCATGTGTTAGGCACGCCGCCAGCGTTCGTCCTGAGCCAGGATCAAACTCTCCAATAAATTTTATCTATTGGAGCCTGTCAAGGCTCGTTTTTACAAAACCGGAATTATTTGCGCTTCTTTTTCAGAAGCGCCGCACATCTGGCGTTTATTCTTACATTGTTCAGTTTTCAAGGAACACGGTGCGCCGCCATCAGGGCGACGACAGTTACTTATGTTAACACAACTTGTGCGCCGTGTCAATATCTTTTTGCTTGTTAATTTTTGTCGTCCGCCGCAGCGGCGACTTTTTTATATTAGCATGATACATTATGTTACGTCAAGAACTTTTTCAATATCTACAATAAATTGCTTGGGAATTTGATTGTAGCATATTTTGGATAGCCCGTCAATAATTTATGCGAATATTCTGTTGTATGGTAATGTTTACGAGCCACTCCCCTGAAGGCAACCTAAAAACGCTACTATGCCAGCTTTTTCTGGAATTTTATTATACTTGCCGTAAGAGCGGCAAATATGAACGCCGTCAACGCCGCGACCTGCGTCCAAAGAAAATGCAAACCTATGCCCTTCAAAATAATTCCCCGCATAATTTCCAAATAATATGTCAAGGGGATCAAGTTACTGAGCAAGCGAAAAAACTCCGGCATGGCCTCCCGGGGAAACATAAAGCCGGAGAGCAGAATGCTCGGCAGAAAGATGAAGAAAGACATTTGCATGGCCTGCATCTGGTTTGTAGCCATCGTTGAGATTAAAATGCCGAGCGCCAGCGACGCAACGATAAACAGCGAAGTGAGGCCATACAGCAATCCGATGCTGCCGCGCACCGGCAGGTCGAAAACCACGATGCCCACAGCCAAAGCAAGGGTAACTTGAGCATAGCCCACAAAAACATAGGGAATGATTTTGCCCAGCATGAGTTCGTGCGGCCGAAGGGGCGTAACAATGAGCTGTTCTAATGTCCCGCGTTCCCGCTCCCGCACGATGGCCATCGCCGTAATCATCACCATAGTCATGGTAAGAACAACGCCAAGTATTCCCGGCACCATATAAAAAGCCGAAACGAAGTCGGGATTGTACCAGGGGCGGATGCGGACGTCATATGGGCGAGCAGGTTTTTGGGCGCCGGCGCTCTGCAAACGTTTGATCAAAATTTCTTCTGACTTGAGCTGGCCAATTAACTGCGCCGTACTGATGGCCGAGGAAGCAGCCATCGAATCGGAGGCGTCGACAATGACCTGAACCGAAGCGCTGCGGCCGTGCTTAATGTTATCGCTAAAATCCGGAGGGATGATGATGCCGACTTTTGCTTTGCCCTGTTCGATCAGATCGTTCACTTCCTGGTAACTGCGCGCGACATACTTAATGTCGAAATAACCGCTTGCCGTAAATGCGGTTAACAAGTCACGGCCTTCTTGCTGCAGCGACTGATCGAAAACAACGGTGCCGAGGTGCTTGACGTCGGTGTTGATGGCAAAACCGAATACCAGCAGCTGGATAATCGGCAGCCCTACCATCATCGCAAACGTCAGGCGGTCCCGTTTCATTTGGATAAATTCTTTGATAAGCAGCGCCCTAAGTCGCCTCATGCCACCAACTCCTTGCGGTGCGATTTTACGTAATATACAAATACGTCTTCCAGCGAAGGCGGAATAATCGTATAGTTAAACCGGGCAAAATGTGGCAGATGCTCTTTATCGACCAGCAGGTGCACGGCCGTCCCATAGGGATAGCTGTCGATCACCGGCGCCTTGCTGGCGGCAATCGCTTCAAGCAGGGCCATAGGGTCTTCATGCGGTATTTCCAGGAGCAGTCCGGGAATGGTTTTTTTCAGATTATCGGGACTGTCATCGGCGATTAAGTTACCTTCAAAAATAAAGCCGATGGCGTCGCAATGTTCCGCTTCGTCCATAAAATGCGTCGTCACCATGATAGTAGTTCCTGCAGCCGCCAGGTTGTAAATAATGTCCCAGAACATGCGGCGGGATTTGGGGTCAACGCCGCCCGTCGGTTCGTCCAGAAACAGGATAGGCGGTTTGTGCAAAATGGCGCAGCCCAGCGCCAGGCGCTGCTTCCATCCGCCTGAGAGGTTGGCGGCCAGTTCGTTGCGCCGATCACGCAGGCCGGCCATATCCAGCATTTCGTCAATGCGCTGCCGGGCCAGCTTGGCCGGAAGACTGTACAGGCCGGCGTAAAAAGCCAGGTTTTCCTGCACGGTAAGATCGTCGTACAGGCTGAATTTTTGGGACATGTAACCAATGTGACTTTTAATCAGTTCCGCGTCCCGCTTTATATCAAGACCAAGGATCGAACCCGATCCTGCCGTCGGTTCAATGATGCCGCACAGCATGCGGATAGTGGTCGATTTGCCCGAACCGTTGGGGCCGAGGAAACCGTAAATTGTCCCTTGCCTTATTTTGAAACTGACCGCATTGACGGCGGTAAAATCGCCGAACTTACGCGTAAGCCGGTTGGCCGCGACCGCAATCATTTAATTCACCTCACCCGCCAGTTCCACAAATACATCTTCAAGCGTCGGCGGAATTTCCTTTAAGGATAAGATTTCTATGCCGGAGGCGTTAAGCCGCTCCCGCACAGCTAAAACGGCCTGCAGGGGATGATCAACGACGAGGTGGAATTTATCGCCAAAAGCGTTAATATCCCTCACCATATCCGCCAAATATGGTCTAAGGTTTTTGCGTGACGCCCTAAGTTCCAGTATTTTATAAGGATATTGCGCCCGCAGCTCAGCCGGAGAAGCACAGGAAACAATCCGGCCATTGTGCACGAACGCAACGCGGGTGCATAGCTCGGCTTCGTCCATATAGGGCGTGGAAACAAATATAGTCATACCTTCTTTGTTTAAGCGGTAGAGCATATGCCAGAACTCCCGCCGGGAAACCGGATCAACACCGGTAGTCGGTTCGTCCAGAAAAAACAATTTCGGCCGGTGGATCAAGCCGGCGGCGAGCGCTAATTTTTGCTTCATCCCGCCCGACAGGTTGTCGGCCAACCTGTCTTTAAACGGCAATAGCTTCGTGAAGGCTAACACTTCTGTCGCCAGTGTTTCAATTTCTTTATCAGTTCTGCCATATAAGGCGCCAATAATCCTAATATTCTCATAAACCGTGAGGTCGCCGTACAGGCTGAATTTTTGCGGGACATAGCCGATATCGCCTTTGACGGTTTCGATGTTGCCGCTGCCCAGAACGGTTATGGCGCCGGAATCAGGACGAAGAACACCGGTCAGCATCCTGATTATTGTTGTTTTCCCCGCTCCGTCCGGACCGACCAGACCAAAAATTTCCCCCTGGTTTACCCTGAGCGAAATATTATTAACCGCGACCGTAGCGCCGAACCTTTTTGCTACATTTTCCAGGCTGATCATTTGAGTATTACGTCGGCCGGCATCCCGGGCTTGAGCAGGCCTTCGGCATTATCGATCTTTACTTTTACGGCAAACACCATGTTGGCCCGTTCCCGCTGGGTTATGCTCTGGCGGGGGGTAAATTCGGCGTTCTGACCGATCTCTTTAATATGTCCGGTAAAGGTTCGGTCCGGATAGGCGTCAATTTTTACGGCGGCCGGCTGACCGACTTTGATCAGTCCTAATTGCGCCGAAGATACATAGATCTTTATCCAACAATCATTAAGGTCGGCGATGGTAGCAATGGGCGAACCGGGATTAACGTACTCACCGTTTTCAAAATTTTTGCTGAGAACCAGACCGGTAAGCGGGCTGGTCACAATAGTATCGGCAAGCATTGCCTTACTGGCGTCCAGGATAGCTTGGGCGCGGGTCACTTCCAGGCGCTGCGCTTCGATTACGTCCGGACGATAGCCTTCTTCCAGCAGGCTCTGGCGGGACTGGGCGGCAAGCAGCGAATTATAGGCCACGTCATAGGCAGACCGGGCCGCATCCAGTTGCTGGGCGGAAATAGCGCCGCTATTATACAGCGAAGTATACCGCTCCAGATCGGCCTTGGCTTTGGCGAACACCGACCGGGCGGATGCAAGGCTGGCGGCCGCCTCCTCAAGCTCCTGGCGGCGAGACCCTTTTTCCAGGTCGCTTAACTGGACCTGGGCTTTGACTAACGCGGCTTCATCCCGCAGCACCTGCGCTTCCAGGTCAGGACGGGAAATCCGGGCCACCGTATCGCCCGCTTTCACATAATCCCCGGCATTGATGCTAAGGCCGGCAAGGTAACCGCTTACTTTCGGCATGATGTCGACCCGTGTAACTTCGATGGTCCCAGTGGCCGTAATACCGTCTTCCTTTGCCGAAAAGAGCTTGTAGCCCGCCGCGGCGGTAAACAGCAGAAACACGACTGCGCCGGCAATGAGCCGTTTATTCATGTCTCTTCCTCCTTATCCCGTTAAGGTATACTTCAATTGCTTGTCGCCCGTATTCCCGGTCATGAGCGGTGTAGGGAGGCAATAGCTGACTGACAAGCGGTTGGGCCAGAAAGTAAAAATTAATAATACCGGCAAGGGATAACGCAGCATAACCCGGATTAATATCCGGGCGAAAATCGCCGGTTGCGACGCCTTCCTGAATTGCCTCCAGCAGAAACCGGTAGTTGCGCTCAATGTACTTTTTTACAATCGTTTCAAAGCAGGAGGAAGGGTTGGTAATTTCCCGCGTAGCCAAGCGGATAAGCCTGGGGTTCTCATGGTGAAGCTGCAATAAAAAATTGGCAAAGCGGATTATCCGCTCATGCGGCGGCAGGTTTTCGGCGGCAATGGCCGCTATGCCGTCCGCCATCCGGGAAAAGTGAGTCTCCAGCAATTCCCGGTAAAGCCCCTCCTTATTGCCAAAGTAATAAGCGATCAGGGCGCTGTTGACTCCCGCCGCTTTCGCCACTTCGCGAATCGAAACGGCGGCAAAGCCTTTTTCGGCAAATAGGGCCGTGGCAACTTCGATCAGTTTGGCAGGCGTAGCTTTTTCCATGCTCGGACAACCTCTTAATCAATCGATTAATTAAAATATATTACTTTTATGCGAAAATATCAATCTTTTTTTGCAATATCCCCTTGTGCATAAAAAAGCGCCAGCGTGCCTCTTAATGAAACCGCCAAAAACGCACCGTGCGCAAAAGGTCCGCCACTTTCGCTTCCGCTTACCAAAATATATAAATCCTTTGCGCAACTTCACGCGCATCGGAATAAATTCTCCTAAATGCAAAAAATTGCCGCCACCAGCGTTTGGCAACGGCAAAATCCGAACCTAATTTATACCTATTTGATTGGCCATTTCTCTGCCAGTTCCTGAATAAAGGAAACCAAAGCCACCGTGCGGGGACCTACCGTTTTTAGATCAACATATTCATGGTCGGTATGCTCTTCGTAGTTTTCCACGCCCAAAGCGTCAATTGTCGGCGCATATTGGGCCGAGAGGTTGCCGTCCGTTATGCCGCCGGCTACCCATTCAACAACATCGGCGCCGTATTCGCGTTTTACAATGTCTTTATAAATATCGATAAGTTTTTGGACTTGAGGCGTTTTCTCCATGGGGCCGGTGCCAATTCCGCCGGTAATAGTCACTTTGGTCCCAGGTACTACCGTTTTATTGGCCAGCGCCTTTATTTCCTTATCCAGGCGCTGCAGTTCGGACATCTTATAACAGCGCACCTCGAGTTTGGCGAAGGCCTTGGCGGGAATAACATTTGTTTTCTTGTTGTCCGTACCAATGACGCCGACATTAATCGTGTTTTCCGGAATAAACTGGCCGTGGTCAATAATTCCCTGCGCTTTTAACTTGTCAGGGGTCAAGCTTAATGGGTCTTTCGGCAGCGGGCTGGCCAACTTGTACAGCATGCTAATCTGGTTGCCAAGCTCCATGACGGCGCTTGCTGAACGGTAGGGATGATTGCCGGCATGGCCGGCTATTCCTTCCACCTTAATTTCATATTTGGCCATGCCTTTGCGCTGCGTGACAATACCCCAGTTAGGTCTGGCGGTGTCCATGACAATGACCATGTCAACTTGTTGGGAAAGCTCTTTTATAATATTGTCGGCAAACTCCGAACCGGTTTCTTCTTCACCGTTGTAGTAAAGGACGATTTCGCCAAAATTCTTGTAGCCCAAGTCTTTTAGGGCTTTCATCGCGTAGACAGTCTGAATAACGGTCGCCTTGTCGTCACCGACCCCCGGTCCGTACGCCAGCAGGTTTTCATCCATCCGGAACGGACGTTTTTGCGCCTCGCCTTTGCCAAACACGGTGTCGGTATGGGCCATCATTAACAGCTTAAAATTACCGTCGCCTTTAAAGCGGGCAATTACATGGGTTGCTTTGTCATTGGCGCGAAACTCGACCGTTCCGCCCAACTCTTCCAGTTTCCCTCGCAAAAATTCCGCAATTTTAGCGCTTCCCTCGGCATCGCCGGTGCCGGAATCGATGTTGGTGATTGTTTCTAAATCCTTGACATAGTCATTGAACTGGCCGGCGACAATTTCTTTAAGTTTGGCGCTGCCGGCCGCCGGCGCCGCATCTGCTGCGGCTACCGATAGCATCAGCAAACAGGCCAGGATGAAAGAAATACCTTTTGCAAGCATACTATCCCTCCTAATTTGGAGTAGCTTATATTTACAACGCAAATTTTACCATAATATTCCTGTTATTACAATATATAGGAAATTGTTTATCTTGTATAAATGCCAAAAAGCGGAGACATTTGTCCCCGCTTCATGGTTTAACCGCATGGCGGATTAAGCTGCATGTTGCCGTTTTACGGCCAATAACATTATTGCCACCAGCCTAATTTCTTAAAAAATCAGATCGGCTACTAAAACAAGCACCAGTGAAACAGCCCAGCCGATAGTTGTAGGAACCGACCAGGTGAGCGTTTGCTCTTTGACGTCTTCGATGCCCAGCAGCCGGTTTACTACCCAAAAATAGCTGTCATTAAAGTAGGAGTAAATCATGGCGCCCAGCGCCGCCGCCTGAGCGGCAACCAGCGGGTTGACGTGCGGCATGCCGGCCAAAATCGGGGCTGTAATCGAAGCGGAAGTGATCATCGCCACGGTGCCGCTGCCCTGAACCAGCCGGACGAGACTGGCGACAAAGAACGGCAGCAGCACCGGCGGCAAAGCCGTACTGGCAATCAGTTTGGCAATATACAGACCTGTACCGCTGTCGCGCAGCACCTGACCCAAAGCGCCCCCGGCGCCGGTGACCAGAATAATGATGCCGGCCGATGTCACCCCTTCTTCCATACGTTTAATCACATCTTTCTGCGTAAGCTTAGGCACTAACCCGTAAATAGCAATAATAAGGCCAATGCCGACGGCAATTACCGGACTGCCGAGAAAGATTAAATACTGGGCCCAGCCTTGGTTTAGCTTCATCGCACTTAAAACGGTATTAAAAATAATAAGGACCACCGGAACAACCACCGGCGCAAACGACATAAAGGCCGAGGGCAGTTCTTTGTTTTCCGCGACGATGTCCGCCTCGCCTTTCGCCTGGTATTCCGGGCGCTCCCAGCCGGTTCCGTCGGCGGTAGGCAGCTGATAGATCTTACGGCCCAACCACTGCGCATATAGTACCCCGGCTATTGTAACCGGAATGGCAAACACCAGGCCGAGCAGGATCATATGCCCAACATCCACTTTAAAAATACCCGCCACGGCTAACGGACCAGGTGTCGGCGGCACGGCATGGTGGGTCGCCACCAGACCGACGGCCAAAGCTACGCCAATCGTCAGGATGGACTTGCGGCTGGCCAGCGACAGCGCTTTGGCCAAGGGCGAGAGAATGACAAAACCTGAATCGCAAAAGATCGGGATGGAAACGATATAGCCTGTCGACGCCATCGCCCACTCTTCTTTGCCGCGCCCGAAATACTTAAGAAAAGTATAAGCCATGCGTTCGGCCGCGCCCGATACCTCCAGCAGCCGGCCCATCATCACGCCAAAACCGATGACAATGCCGATACTGGCTAGCGTATTGCCAAAGCCGGTGGTAATCGATTTGACCACATTGACATTGCCCACCGAAGGCGGCATGCCGCCGATCAGGCCTGTCAAAGCAGCCGCAATGATAAGGGCCGGAAAAGCGTGGATTTTGGTGCGCAGCACCAAATAGACCAGAACTGCTACCCCAATGACAAGCCCGATAATCATTTGGGTTCCGGAGACCGCGTCCATAATCAAACCTCCCTCCATAAACCTGATATTAATAAAATTAATATGTGATAATAAAATTAATATGTGCGATTGATGACCGGTAGCATATCCGGCGCGTGCGTCAGCACCGTTATTTTGGCATTTTCACCATATCTGGCCAACGCTGCATCAACTGCCGCTTGGGCGCTGGCAAACGGCGTAAACCCTAATTTCTGGGCGTCTTCATCCTTAATTCCGTGCGATACGATATAGACATCCTCGCGTTCCTTGACCTGCGCCCAGGCGATGGCTAACGCGGCGGCAACTTCGTCCGGCAGTTTTTTCTCATTAACCAGCTTCCAGAGCGCTTGTGACGAATAATGGGTAATGTCCAGAATGTCGGCATGCATAACGGCAACACCCTCATAGCAGGGAGTAACGACAATGATAGTGCCGCCGGCTTTTACCGCGAGGTCGGAAGGGTATAGCGTCTTGTGGGCCTGCCAGAACTCCAGGTCACAGGGATGGGAACTGGCCAAGACAATATCGGCCTCTTCAGGAATTTCAACGGCATAAACGTCTTTCGCGAGCTTAACGCCTTCTTTAAACGCTTCCTCCAGATCGCCGAAGAAAGCGCCGACAACCTCGCCGTGACGGTTGAGGACAGTATTGAAAATAGTGTTCATGCCGATCTGCCGGGCAATCATATTGAGCTCACGGCGAACCGGGTTATCCTCGATCCCGAGGTAAGACCGGGGCGCCCTTACGCTCAGAAGATGCGTCTCCGCCGTAGTCTGTTCGCCCGAAATACCGGGCTGAACAATTTTCGCGCCGCCGGCAAATCCCGGAATATGGTGAGGAACAATGCTGCCAACACCAATCTTAAAGTCAGCCTCATAAGCTTCACGGTTGACCCATATACTGGTGCCGTTCGGCGTTTTGCCAAGGTCGATCAGCGCCTCCGGATTTTTAAAGTCATGGTTTTTAATAGTTACTCGCTTAACGGTTTCCTCGCCGAACTTAGCCATTATTTCTTCATTACTCATAAACCGGTGCGTGCCGAGGGCAATAATTACCGTTACCTGCTCATCCTTGATTCCTGCTGCGTTCATCTCGTCAAGGAGTACAGGAATAATCTTGTCGGTAGGCGTGAGACGGGTATTGTCATCGGCAACAATAACGGCTTTTTTCGCCCCTGTGACCAATTCGCGCAGCGGTTTGGCACCGATTGGGTTGTTTACCGCCCGTATTACCTCTTGTTTTACATCAGCGACAGCTGCTACATCTTTAGGAGAGTATACGCCGATAAGGTTTTTCCGGGGAATTGTTACCTCGACCGTTTCCCGGCCATAAGGCAGCGTAACTTTAATTTTTTCCACAAACATCCGCCCTTTCAAAACTAATGGCTATTGGCGGTAGTACGCCCGCGGGCCATCCGGGCCGCAAGGTAGATGGCCTCGGTCATGCTACGGCTGTCGGCGGTGCCTTTGCCCGCTTTGCCGAAAGCCGTGCCGTGATCAACGGAAGTACGGATAAACGGCAGGCCGACGGTGACATTGACGCCTGTTTCAAAGGCCAATACTTTCATGGGAATATGCCCCTGGTCATGATACATCACGACGACAATATCAAATTCGCCTTTTACTGCCGCCCGGTAGAATACCGTATCGGGAGCGATGGGTCCAAAGACGGTGAAGCCTCGCCGCTTGGCTTCTTCTACCGCCGGAATGATTTCAGCAATCTCTTCGTTGCCGAATAACCCTCCTTCGCCCGAATGAGGATTGAGTCCGGCGACGGCAATGCGCGGCCTGTCAATGCCCAAAGCGCGGACTGCCTGGTCCGCCAGCTGGATTACCCTAAGGACCCGGTCTTTATTAATAAGGTCGCAGGCTTTTCTGAGCGCCACATGCGTGGTGACATGGATGACGCGCAGCTTGTCGCTGGCCAACATCATGGCATAGTCTCGAGTACCCGAAAGATGGGCGAGAATTTCCGTATGCCCCGGAAAAGGATAACCGGCGGCATTAAGCGCTTCTTTGTGCAGCGGCGCGGTGGCAATCGCCCCGACCTTGCCGCTCATGGCCAGCGCCACCGCTTTCGCCAAATATTCATAGGCCGCTTTGCCCGCCCGGGCGTCAACTTTGGCAAACGGCAAATCCGGGGGCAGATTAGCAAGGTCTAATACATCCACCGTTCGAAATTCAAACCGCGCTTCTGCCACGTCGCCGATGGCGCGAAACGCGAACGGTTTGTCCACAATCCGCGCCGCCCTTTCCATGATGCCCCTATCCCCGATAATTAATGGACGGCAGGCATCATAAACACCCTGATCGTCCAGCGCTTTGACGATTATCTCCGGGCCGACGCCGGTTGCGTCGCCCATCGTGATTGCAACAACAGGTTTCACGGTTTCATCTCCTTACGATTTTAAACAATTTACTGCTTTTACTAGCGCATCTTCACCGCCAAAGGCGCCCGCCTTGGTTACTACCTTGAGCCCGTCACAAACCCCGCCGGTCAAACAGCCTACCGGTATGCCCGGCGCGACCTCACTTGCCACGCGGAGTCCCGCCGCCCCGAGCGCCCGGCAGACGCTGACGGCAATATCGCCGCCTGTTAGCACCATCCCAGCCAAAGCACGCTCGACTGCCAAACCTTTGCCTATTTCGCCCAACGCGCCGGCAACAATGTCGCCCACTTGTTGGGCAGTGTAGCCTAAAGCCGTGCCTTTGGCCTTGGTGTGCTCGACAACTTCCTCCGCATAGCCGGAAGCAAGCACCACATCGCAGCCGCCCCGCAGCGCGGCCGCAGCCTCTGCGCAGCACCGCTTTACCTCACCCGACCGGGCCGGTTCGGCCAGCAGGGCGCTCGCATTTACTTCAATGCTTTTGACGTTGGCATTCTGTTTTAACTTTGCGACCTGGCCCCGGGTAACGCCGCTCACACTGCCGGCAATAACCAGTACCGGCAAACTTTGCTTGCGGGCCGCTAGGCCCAAAACGGCGGGCAGCTGCTGCGCCAGTCCGGCCGAACCTACCCACAGAACAGGTTTGGCAAGTTTGGCCGCCGCGGCGGCGATCAGCGCAAGCTGTTTATTCTCCCAGGCATCGCAGACAATGACTTCCTGGCCGCCCCCTATCAGCTCTTTGAGCGCTGCCAGGGCAGCATCTTCACCCTTAAGCAGTGTTTTAAAACTCAAATGTCCCACCGGCCGGCGCGTTTGTCCCGCGATGAGTGTCGGGATGTGCGACTCCTTAACCGGGCATTTGGGATCGCGGGCTATTTCCGTCGCTTCCAGCGGAATATTGTTGAGCAGGTGATAGCCGCCGACCACACACCGCCCGTTTTGGGGATAGGCCGGCGCGACGATGGCTGCCGCCTGGCCGCAGGTGTCCATTATGGCGTCGATTTCGGCGCCCAGGTTGCCGCGCAGCGTCGAGTCGATTTTCTTATACACGGCGTTAATGCCGCTGGCCTTGACAATGGCCGCCGCCTGCGCCACCCGCTGGTAGGCTTCGGCCGGCGAAACAGCCCGGCTGTTGGTGTCAATGACGACAATGTCCGCTTGGGCTGCCGCCGCATCCTTACTGGCGAGTAGCACTTCAACGGTCAGACCCTGCTTGGCGAACTGCACGCCGGTATCATTGGCCCCTGTCAAATCATCGGCAATAACGGCTAACTTTTGCACGCTCTGTACACCCCCTTGCTACTAAATTTATGTTATGAACCTGTGCAATACCAATGCAAATTAGGTGCCAAACTAAAAAATAGAACCAGGACAAGAAACGTCCCGGTTCTGGTTAGCAATCTCTATAATAAATTTGTTGCATTATTCAACAGTGTTGTTGCTTTTTTCTACACCGCGCAACTTACGCCACAGCGTTGACCGGTCAATGCCCAGGCGCTTGGCCGCGCGACTTTTATTATTGTTTTCTTCTGCCAACACTGCCGCGATATATTGGGCTTCCAAGTCTGCCAGACTGGGGGTTGCTTGCTCACCCGGAATTGGCAGCTCCCGGTGGCCGACCTGAAGTTCTTCTAGCAGCGCGCTAACCGCCGCTTCGCCGATTATTGGCTCTTCACTTAAAATTATCAGCCGCTGCATGGCGTTTTCAAGCTCCCGTATGTTTCCCGGCCAGTCATACTCCGCCAGCAGCTTTACTGCCAATGGGTCAATGTCGCCCACCAGCGGATTAAGCTGGGAATGCTTGCGCAAAAATGCCCTTACCAGCAGCGGGATGTCTTCCTTGCGCTCGCGCAGCGGCGGCGCCGTCAAAGTAAGCAAATGCAAGCGGTAGTAAAGGTCGTCCCGAAATAACCCCTTTTCCACCAGATTGCGCAAGTTGCGGTTGGATGCGGCAATAATCCGCACATCAACGGGTATAATCCGGTCTCCCCCGATGCGCAGTACCTCCCGCTCCTGGAGCACCCGGAGCAGCCTGGACTGGAGCGGCAAGGGCATTTCGCTGATCTCGTCGAGAAAAATCGTTCCTCCATGTGCCAATTCAAACAAACCGGGTTTGCCGCCTTTTTTCGCCCCGGTAAACGCCCCTTCGGCGTAGCCGAACAGTTCGCTTTCCAGCAAATTTTCCGGCAAAGCCGCGCAATTCACGGCGACAAACGGACCGTTGGCCCGATGGCTGGCATTATGGATGCCCTGGGCCAGCATTTCTTTGCCTGTTCCGGTCTCCCCTACGATCAGAACGGTCGCGTCTACCGTTGCAAACTTTTTGGCCCGCTCAATTAAGCCTTTTAACGGGGTGCTCTCCCCGATGATATCTTCCAGGCGAATCCTGGCAACCAACCCTTTAGCATGCAGCTTCTGCCGCACAAGCCGCTCCAGGCGCTCTAGCTCGGTTACGTCCCGGAAATTGGCGACCGCCCCGACCACCCGGCCGTTGACGTTTATGGCAAAGCGCCGGGTTACTATTACCTTGTCGCCGACATACTGCAGCTCGCCGTATTCGGACCCACCCTGGCGCAGAATCCGCGGAAGGTTGGTATTAGGAATTATGTCCCGTATCTTGGCGCCAACGGCCGCCGCGGCCGGTATGCCGAAAACTTTTTCGGCTACCGGGTTAAACAGGGTAATGCGTTCGGTGTCGTCGATGGCAATAATGCCATCATGGCTGGAATTGACGATGATACGGAAGAGCTCGGCCCGCTCCCGCTCGCTAATTCGTACCTCGGCAATGTTTTCCGCTTCGTGAATGGCCTGGACGATGGCTTCTTTGCCCGAAGTAATCAACACTCCTTTTAACCCGAGCCGCGTGGCTTGCTTGATGGAAATGGCGTCACCGACAACCAATTCGATGCCTGCCTGGGCGGCAGCCGCAATTTTGCCAGGCGCGTCGTCCCGGGAATCGATGATGATCTGTTTAAGCTCAAGGCCCAAAACGGCACCAATGCTCTCACAGCCGTAGACCACATTGCTAAATCCAATGATACCGATCTTTCCCTTGTACTCCCGCAATTGGGCAAGACAGCGGAGGATATCAAACGGCGACACCTTGATCTCCACCACCGGGATGTCCAGCGTCCTGGCAATCAGTCTGGCCGTGCCACCGCGGCTGATGATTACTTCCGCGCCGCCGGCCACAGCCTGGCGGGCCGCCTGAACCCCATCATCCAAATCACCTTCATATACAGCGACATGCGCCCCCAGGTCGGCGACGACCGCTTCCGCCTCCGCCTTCAGCGCCGGATAGGGAGCAATAATGGCTATCCGCGGTTTCATAAACGCCCTCCTCCGACGTAGGAAATATCAAACGTAAATGGTTTGGCGCCGAAAGAAATGCTCGGCAGCAACTTGGTAAAGTCACTGCCGGCAATCACGCCAAACTAAACTACCGCAAACCGCAGCGGCCCGGCAATGCCGGCGGGCGACAAAGATTGTCCGCCCGCCTTACCGGTTATCGGCCTAGTTGCTATGCCGGCCCACGCTAAAAAGCGGAGACAGCTGTCCCCGCATTTGCAACACTGCCAAACGTGTTACATACAGTCCAACAATTTAACGGATTCTTGCCCGACATATATCTTCAGTGTAATCCCGCCATACCGTTTGAAACCGTTTACTCCCTAGCTCAATATGCCCATGTGCCGAGTACACTCGGCGCAAAATGTTCTGTCGGTTTTCCTTGGTGGAGAAATTGCACATTTCCGCTAGGACCTGCATGATTTGAAACGACATTTCACTAAGACCGGTAATGTCCTTCGACTTATGCACCACTTCGCCCAGATTAACCTGGCAGGTCGACCATAAGCCGCCATTATTGACTGCTTGAATTAACATGGCTATCTCGACTCCATAGTTAACAGGGATCTTCATCCGCAGAAGGTCTTCCCGATAAATTGCCACCGTTCCTGCTAGCGGTTGAATATAACCTGACAGTTCAGGAAGAAACATATTTATCCAAGGCCGAGCCAACAATTCGGTTACCCTGCCACCTCCAAGTTCAAGGCCGCTTGCTTCAATCCTGACCGGTCGCGCGAAGTAACCTTTAGCGAAACGGATACTGGCATTGGTCAGCAGCGGCCCGAATAACCCGTAAAAAAACCGCGGCGTTATGCTCTCGATATCAGTATCAACCCAAGCCATAATGTCTGCCTCGGTAACAAAGGCGCTTTTAAACATTGCCTCCCCTTTTCCCGCATACGCCCCTAACTCAGGTGCTATCTCCGCGTGTTGAAATACCGGGATGCCAAATGACCGGCCGATTTCCACCGTGGCATCCGTCGAAGCGGAGTCAATCAGAATAACATCATCAATAATTCCTAACGCCTTGACTTCCAGCGCCGTTTTAATAACATTTCCCACCGTCTTTTCTTCATTTAGGCTGGGAAGTATCACCGCTACTTTCACGCCAAGCTTCTTCTTATAATTACTAAGTACTGCCGGCAGCGAAAAATCAGACGACTCAAAAGTACGCTCCCGTACCCAGCGGTATATTTCATCCCCTTCATCAAAGTCAAAATCGACCATAGGAGCTCTTACGATAGTAACGCTCCCATGATAAACCTCTTTAATATGCCTATAAAAAGGGACAATTTCCGAGGTAGCCAGCGGCGCGCCAAAAAATAGCATCTCATATTCGCCGCCGATATTTTTAACAAGTTCATAAATAGACGGATCCCGCCGCCAGTTGATAGTCACGCTATCAAACAAAGTATGCGCCGGCGTGACAACCGATGACAAAAAAATATCTTCCAATTGTGAAATTTTTTCTTCGATGTGAAAAATTTTTACGTCCCTCTGGCCCGAATTGGCGAGAACCTCCAAAACCGCCCTGGCACTTAATCCGCCCCGCAGGATGGCGGCAACCGGTCCATGCCGCCATCCGTCTGTGACTACCACGATGCGGTCACGGTGCTCCTCCAAGTCATCTATTTCGTCAAACGCTTTTATAATAACCGGAGTTCCACTTGTCGGTTGCGAAACCAGTGGCCAAACGGTTCTCACACTGTCGTCTTTCATATAATCATCCCCATAATACTTTACATTATTTTTCACGATAACTAAAGAAAAAAGTCTAGCAGCAAACTCTATCCAGATACACTAATCTATTACTTTATTATTTATACTATTTTATCACATTTAAGGAATTTAATACAAAAATTGGTCTATTTTCCCTGATAAGCTATTTGACCTATTTTATGGATTACCCCTTTGATTATCTTCCCCATTTTCACATCGCCGGCATACCTTTAAGCACACAAAGATAAATAGAAACCGCCCCTGCTGCCAAACATTTTGACAGCAGGGGCGGACATCGGCGGTACCACCCTGATTTGTAATTCACCGCCGCAAGGGCTTCCGGGTAACGTCCGGGGCGCTTTTGCGCGCCTTATTCTCATAATTATATTTTCGCCACCAGCTTCCCGGTATCAGCGATGTGCCGGTTAAGGCCGAGGTCGGCCGGCGCAAGGCCAAGGGCCAGACCAATCAGCTGGGCGAGGTGCAGGACGGGCATTTCCCGGTCACCGCCCACGGCTTGGCGGCCTTCGGGCTGGTACATGTCAAGCTGCATCTGACAGAGCGGGCACGGCGTCACGATACAGTCCGCTCCTGCGAAAGCCGCGCTTTGGTTGGTGGTCCCCGTAATCTTCATCACGTCTTTTTCGGCCGTGAAAACAGCGTGGAACCCGCAGCACTGCAGTTTGGCCGTGAAGTCGACCGGCGTAGCGCCGAGCGCGCGGATCAGCGTCTCCAGCGACTTAGGGTTGGCGTAATCCTCGAAGTTCATGACCGTCGGCGGCCGCAGGATATGGCAGCCGTAATAGCCGGCCACCTTAAGGTTTTTGAGCGGCCGCTTAACTTTGGCCTTCAGTTTTTCCACGCCATAGTCGCGGATAAGCGCCCATAAGAGATGGGTGACTTCGGCTGTCCCTTTATATTCAAGGCCGGCTTGGGCTAAAAAGCCGTTGATTTTTTCTTTTTGGCCGTTGTCCAGTTTGGCCTTGGCCTGACGCAACATGAGGGTACAGGTGTTGCATACCGTGAGCAGGGGCAAACCCAGCTTTTCCGCCAAGACAAGGTTACGGGCATTCACGGCCAGGGCGGCCGTCTCGTTAACATCCTGCAGGTGCGAGCCGCCACAGCACGTCCATCCTTCCAGTTCGACAAGCTCAATGCCCAGGGCCGCCGCCACCTTTACGGTGGCCAGATAAGCCTCCTTGGCGGCCGCTTCCAGGACGCAGCCGGGGAAAAAGGCGTAGCGCATCATTTTTCGGCCTCCTCTACTGCTTTGATGATGGCGCGGACTTGTTCAATGCCTTTCACCGGCTTGGGGAAATGAAAAGGATTTAACTTGCCTTTCCGCAGCAGGCGCAAGGCGAAGGGCAGACGCTTAGCCGACTTGACCACGCCTTCGGTCCGCAAGGCCAGCAGCATTTCGTTCAGGCGGCCCGTGTCCTTGATATCCTTGAGGAAAGCCACGGCGTGACGGGCGCCGGGGTTGTCCGGGAGGCGCCGCTTAATAGAGAGCTGGCGCAGTTTGGCGATTTCCTGGCCGGGAGCAACCTTTTTCGGGCATTTGGTGACGCACTCGACGCAGTGCATGCACTTCCACAGCCCCTTGTTAAAGGTAGCCTCAAGCCGCTCCTGGCTCGCCTTGTCACGGGAATCGGCGACAAACTTGCCGGCCTTGGCGTAGATGAACGGCTCATAGAAATCGCTGTCGTCAGCCGACAGTTTGCTGCACTCGGACGCGCAGGCGCCACAGAGGATGCAGCCGGCCTGGGTATCAATCTTTTTAAAATCCGCCGGCGTTTGGCGGCACCCCGTTTGGGGCGAAAATACATCGTGAGGAATGAGCCACGGCTTGACTTCCGCCAACCGCTCGGCCTTGGGCTCCCAGTCCACCACCAGGTCGCGGATGACTTTAAAGTTAGCCAGGGGCTGAATTAGCAGCGTATCGGTATCGTACCGCTTCAGCACCGCATCCAGCGGGGTTTCACAGGCCAGCATGGCCTGACCGTTGACCCGGACGGCGCAAGCGCCGCACACCGCCGAACGACAAGCAGCGGTAAAGGTAAGCGTCGGGTCGATTTCTTCTTTAATCTTAATAAGCCCCCACAGAATGGTCTTACCGGGCTCATGTTCAAACTGATATTCCTGCAGATAGCTTTTTTCGCCATCAAATCGTTCGATTTTATAAGTTATTTTGCCCATCAGTATTTCCTCTCCGCCGGTTGATACTTGGTGACGACTACGTCGCGATAAGACAGCTTATAAGCGTCGCCTTCCTTGGTGACAAGGGTGTGTTTCAGGAAGTTAGCGTCGTCGCGGTGCGGATAGTCTTCCCGCAGGTGGCAGCCGCGGCTTTCGGTCCGGTTGAGCGCCCCGAGCACGACCGCTTTGGCTACCGTCAACATGCTGCCAAGTTCGATATAGTTGACAAAGGCAGTATTGTACACCAGGCTGGGATCGCCCACCCGGCAGGACTGATACTCGGCCAGCAGGCCGTCAACCGTATTAAGCGCCTCTTCCATCTCGGCGCCTTTGCGGAACACGCCCACCTTGTACCACATGGTCTCTGCCAGGCGGTCGCGGATGGAAGCCACCGTCGGGCCGCCGGTACGGGCCAAGACTTTTTCCCGTTTGGCTTCCCAGGCTTTGGCCGCCTCAAGTACGGCCCCTTCGTTGTAGAAGGAGCGTTCTAGCGCGCACGCCTGCGCGCCTTTGCCGGCAAACTTGCCGAAGACGACGATATCGGCCAGCGAGTTGCCCCCGAGGCGGTTGGCGCCGTGGATGGAAATGCAGGAGCATTCCCCGGCGGCGAACACGCCTTCTACGGCCGTGGCGCAGGTACGGTAGTCGACTACGTCGATGCCGCCCATCGAATAGTGGCAGCTCGGCCGGATAGGAATCGGCTGCTCAATGGGGTCGACCTGTTCGAAGGCGATAGCCAAGTCACGGATTTGCGGCAGCCGCTCGAGGATTTTTTCCCGGCCGAGATGACGGAGGTCAAGCAGCACATAGGCGCTCATCCCCGTGCCGCCAAACCCGCGGCCTTCCTTGATTTCCGTTTCGATGGCCTGGGACACCAGGTCGCGGGTGGCCAGTTCCATCTTTTCCGGCGCGTAGCGCTGCATGAAGCGCTCGCCTTTGTTATTGATAAGGTAACCACCCTCGCCACGGGAGGCTTCCGACATCAGGATGCCGGTGCCGGCCAGGCCGGTGGGGTGAAACTGGACGAATTCGGGGTCTTTGAGGGCGATGCCGGCATTGAGGCAAGCCGCCATCCCGTCGCCGGTCGAAGCAAAGGGGTTGGTGGTGCGCAACCAGTACATCCGGCCGGCGCCGCCGGTGGCCATGACCACGGCTTTCGCCGCAATGGGCACGATGCGGCCGGTCTTGAGCTCCAGCGCCACCACGCCGCACAGCTTGCCGTTATCGACTACCAGTTGCAGCAGGTACCATTCCGATAGCACCTTGACTTTATATTTCAGACACTGCTCATACAGTGTATGAAGAATGACATGGCCGGTCTTGTCGGCCGAATAGCAGGTGCGCGGCGAGGAAGCGCCGCCGAAGTTGCGCTGGGCGATACGGCCTTCTTTATCCCGGGAAAAAGGCACGCCAAAATAATCGAGTTCGCGAATACAGTCAGGGGCATTGGTGACGAAAAATTCGACGGCATCCTGGTCGCCCAGGTAGTCGCTGCCTTTAACGGTATCAAAAAAATGTTTTTCAACCGAGTCATTGGGATCGGCATTCTTCAGCGCCCCGTTGATGCCGCCCTGAGCACAGCCGGTGGCCGAACGGGTGGGAAACATCTTGGTCATCAGCGCGACGCTGCCGCCGCCCTGCCGGCTGGCCTCCAAAGCCGCCCGCATGCCGGCGCCGCCGCTGCCGATTACAAGGACGTCAAACTTTAGCATATGTCACCTCAATCTAAGTTTGATTAGTTGTCATTTAGTCCTGGCGGTATTGTTTCTGGCCTTCCTCATAGAAATTGCGGCCCTGGCTGTCGATGGCCACAATCACCGGGAAATCCTCTACCTCGGCCGCGGCCAGCGCTTCCGGCCCAAGGTCTTCGTAGGCGATGACGGTGTACGACTTGATGCGCTTCGAGATAAGGGCCGCGGCCCCGCCGGTGGCGACAAAATAAACGGCGCCGTGGCGCTTCATGGCTTCCACGACCTCAGCCGAACGGTAGCCCTTGCCGATCATGCCGCGCAAACCCTCGGCAAGCAAGCGGGGGGGTATAAGCATCCATCCGACCGCTGGTGGTCGGGCCGGCCGAGCCGATGGGCTCACCGGGCTTGGCCGGGGACGGACCGGCGTAGTACACGATCTGGTCGGTAAGATCCACTGGCAGTTTTTCCCCGCGCGCCAGCGCCTCTACCATGCGCTTGTGGGCGGCATCGCGGGCAATAAATATCGTGCCGGTCAGCAGCACGCTGTCGCCGGCTTTGAGCTGCGCTACCGTTTCTTTCGTTAAGGGGGCAGTCACGCGAACTTGTCCGGACATGGCGGTTCCTCCTCACTTACAGTACGATTTCAGCATGCCGGGTGGCATGACAGTTGATATTGACGGCTACCGGCAGCATGGCGATATGGGTGGGAAACCATTCGATATTGACGGCAAGGGCGGTAACCCGGCCACCCAGACCCTGGGGCCCTACCCCTGTTTTATTGATAAGTTCCAAAAGTTCGACTTCCAATTTAGCGTACTCCGGGTGGTCGTTTCGCTTATCCAGCGGGCGGATAAGGGCTTGTTTGGCCAATAGCGCTGCCTTCTCCATCGTACCGCCGATGCCGACGCCGACCACGATGGGCGGACAAGGATTGGAACCGGCGTTGGCCACTGTTTCGACGACAAATTTCTTCACGCCCTGCACACCGTCCGACGGCTTGAGCATCTTGAGGGCGCTCATATTCTCGCTGCCGGCCCCTTTCGGCGCGAGGGTAATTTTAATTTTATCCCCCGGCACGCTGTCGACGTGAATAATGGCCGGGGTATTGTCGCCGGTGTTTTTCCGGTTAAACAGCGGCTCCTGCACGGCCGATTTACGCAGATACCCTTCTTGGTAACCTTTGGCGACGCCGGCGTTAATGGCCTTGGCCAGCGTACCGCCCACAATTTGGACATCCTGGCCGAGTTCGACGAACACTACTGCCAGGCCGGTATCCTGGCACATCGGTTTGTCCTCTTCCCGGGCAATACGGGCATTCTCAATAATTTGCGCTAAAATCTCGCGGCCCAGCGGCGACTCTTCCCTCGCCTGAGCCTCCACCAGCGCCTGGTGTACATCGTCGCCGAGATAGTAGTTGGCTTCCACGGCCAGTTTGGCGACGGCTTCGGTAATTTTCCCCGCCTCAATCGTACGCATATCCAGCCTCCTCGTCCCCTCGAATGTATTGAGTAATTTTTCACAAATAAAAAGTGAGGATAACCCCTTTTTTATCAGTCTATCACCTTTATTTATTAATTTAAAATAATTATAATCTATTATATAATAGTTTGTGTCTATTGATCGGGGTGGGGCGCCGGTGGAACTGCGCCAACTGGAATACTTTCAAATGGTCAGCCGGCTTGGCAGTTTTACTAAGGCGGCCGAAAAACTGCATGTCGCCCAGCCGTCGGTAACCAACGCCATCGGTAAACTGGAAGACGAGCTCGGCATCCGCCTGTTTGACCGCAACCAAAAAAAAGTGGCCTTAACGGCCGAAGGGCGGATTTTTCAGCGGCGGGTAGATAAAATCCTGCGGGAAGTGGCGGAAACGCTGGCCGAGATGCACGACCTGAAAAACTTAGGCCGCGGAACCATTAAGGCCGCGGTGCCGCCGATGATCGGCGCCTATCTGTTTCCCAATATCTTTATCAGTTTCAAAAAGGCGTACCCTGGCCTTGACCTGCAGGTCTTTGAAGAAGGGTCACTGGCCGCGCGGATGATGATTGAGAGGGAAGAGCTCGACCTGGGTATTATTATCCTCCCGGAAGAAACCGCTGTTTTCCACACCCTGCCCATCGTGGAGGAAGAAATCGTCCTCTGCCTGCCCCCCGCGCATCCGCTGAGCGGTAAACAGGCCGTTACTTTTAGCGAGCTGCGGCATGAGCCCTTCATTCTGCTCAAGGAGGATTCATGTCACCGCCGGTTTATTATCGACCGCTGCCGCGAAAGCGGCTTTGCGCCGCGGATCGTATTTTCCTCCAACCAGATCCAGACCATCAAGGCGCTGGTCGCGAGTGGCGGCGGCATCTCGTTTTTGATGCGGATGGTCGCCGAGGACGCCAAAAACATCACCACCGTCCCTTTGGCACCGGCACTGAAGATTCGCATTGGCCTGGCCTGGAAAAAGGATAAATATTTATCGAAAGCGGCCCGGGCGTTTATTGATTTTGTCGCCGGTAGGTCAATAAGTCAATCCTGACCCCATAGCCATAGCAAAGCCGCGAGCACAGCTTATCTTGTGCTCGCGGCGTATTATTTACGTTTATACAAAGTCATTTTCCCATGGCTGGCCACCGGCACAAAATTTTGAACCTGCAATTTTGCTTGGAATTGTTGCTGATCGTGAGCGTTTACAATAACATAAGTCGCCGGATTGGTTAGCGTTCGGGCATAAAATACATCCTCAGGCTCTGTCGGCATGGTATATTTACCTGCCCAGATACCGCGCGGTTCATTGCTTTCCTTACCGGTGACCAGTCGTATTATGAGATAATCACTATAAAATACCGCCGACGTTGGGTAATCGCCATAAGACGCAACTATAGCCCCCTCTTTAGGTAGCGCCGCAGCCACTACTTTGGCCGAACGGGTATCAGCATAGCTCGCAAAGCCATAAACGCTTATAACCAAACTAAGCGCTGCCACCCCTAGGGCTACGGCCGCCGGCATTAGCCGCCTATCGCCCCGGGTCTGCAGCCATATAAGCGCAATAATTGCCACCCCGCTTAGCGAAGATACGACAAACCAGTCCGGATTTGCTTTTAAATATTTTAGCCCGATGGCAAATCCGGCAAATAATAAACCGGCAGGTATGGCAAGCCATAACCAGTCAGTCCGCCCGCCGCCATTTTCCATCCGGGCGATATAGCCGCCGGTGACAATTGCCGCCGGAAACAGAGCGGGGAAAACATAGGTCGGATACTTGGTGGCCATCAAGGTAAAAAAGACCAGAATTACCGCTGCCCATACCCATAAAAACCGCTCATGCATCGCCTGAGGACGGACGGCTAAACTGCCCAGGGCCTTTAGGAAAAGACCGGTCCAGGGTAGCAGGCTGAGCGGAAACAATACTAAGTAGTAGTAAAAAACATTGTCCTTGGGATGTTCGGAAACGGTTGCCCTAATATAATTGTGCAAGCCTAAAAACGTGTTAATAAACTCCGCTCCATGCGCCTTATACATATAAAAATACCACGGCAGCACTACGGCGCTGAAAACCGCCATGCCGGAAATAAGCGAAAGTTGCTTAACCAGCCCCCACCGGCGCGAGACCACTATATAAATAGCAACGACTAATGCCGGCAGGACAATACCGACCGGGCCCTTGGTTAAAACGGCCAATCCGGAACTTGCATACGCCACAATGAACCATTTTTTCCCTTGGCCTGATAACCCTAAATAGAAAGTGGCCAACGCGACGCTGACAAAGAAGAATAAACAGGCGTCAGTTATAATCATTTTCGCCAGTATCCAAAACTGCAGCGACGTCCCCAACACCATTGCGCTCAGTATGGCAACCCGCTCTTTGCCATAAAGCCGCCGGACAAACCAGTAGCAAAAACTGACGCTTAACGCGCTAAAAAGCGCCGACGGAAAGCGGGCGGCAAATTCATTTATGCCAAATAACTTGTAACTAAGGATAATCAGCCAATAAACCATGGCCGGCTTATCATACCAGTATTGCCCGTAAATCCGGGGCGACAGCCAGTCCCCGCTAAGCAGCATTTCTTTGGCGGTCAGGGCATAATTGGCCTCTACCGGGTCAGTAACCGGGATGGACGCGTTAAAAAACAGATACACCGCCGCCGCGGCAAAGAATATCATCACCATCGTTGCCAGCCGTTTTATTTTCCTCACCCCGCAGATTTTGTCGCTAATGGCACCTGAACCTTAAGACTTAAGCAGCCCCAGGCCGCTTAATACTCTGACCACGGCCGAGCCTACCAGGGGGATTTGCAGAATGTCCCGTTCGCTTAGCCCGCCCAATAGCAGTAACACAACAGCGTAAACAATCACTGCCGCCAGCATGGCCGCCAGCGTCGTCTGCGTCTGGGTAAGCAGTCCGGATGCGGCACCGGAAAACACGTAAATACCGGCGCTCATTACCGCCGCCGCGAAGATATTTCGCGCCAAGGCTCCCAGATCCATCCTAAACCCGGTGTAGCGGTAAACAAAATACAAATTCAGGAAGGCCGCTACGCCCATATCGGCAGCGGTAGCCCACGCCGCCCCCTTTATCCCTAAGGCCGGCAGGGCGACAAGGTACCAGTTAAGCCCGACTTTGACCACCGCGGCTATTCCCATGTTTATAACCGGGATGGCCGTATGGCCCAAGCCTTGGAGCACGCCGGTGGTTGTCTGATGCAGCCCCAATAGGTACACGCTAATGGCCAAAACGCGCACCACCTCGCCGGCCTCGGGCGCATGGTAAACAAGAGCGGAAATTGGCGTCGCCAGCAGCCATAACGCTGCTGCGGCGGGGATGGTTACAATATTGGTCAGCCGCATCGCCGCCGCCGTGCGCAGCTTAATCCGCTCAGCATTTCCCACAGCATATGCTTCCGCCACGGCCGGCACCAGACTGGTGGCCAGCGCCGCCGTAAACAGGGTCGCCAGATTGACCAGCGGCACCGCCATGCCGGTTAAGTAGCCGAACAGCTCGGTCGCCTGCTCGACAGTATAGCCCGCCACTTCCAGCCGGGCCGGCACAATAAATAGGTCAAGGTTGGCTACCAGCGGCAGCATGATACTGGACAGCGATACCGGCAGCGCGAGGATGATAATACGCCGCAAAATGCTCCCGGCGTTTTCCCGTGGAAAAATTCCGGACAGCAGCCTTTCCTTTTCCGCCACATCGCGCTGCAGCTGCCAATAATAATAAAGCATAACAACCAGACCGGCCGCCGCCCCCGCGCCCGCCCCTAGACTGGCGCCGCCGGCGGCATATTCAATCCCTTTGGGCAGCAGCAGGGCGGCAAAAATCAGCATGGTTGCGACCCGGAAAAGTTGCTCGACTATTTGGGACACAGCGGTCGGTGTCATAATTTGCCAGCCCTGGAGATAGCCGCGAAAGCTGGACAGTACCGTAACCAGAAAAATCGCCGGGGATAAAGCCAGCAAGGCATAATAGGCGCGGGCATCGCGGATAAAGCGAAGTTCGATCAGCCACCCGGCCCCAAAATACATGAGCACACTGAAGCCAAGGCCCATTGCGATTAACAGCATGAGCGACAGTTGAAAAATACGGTTAGCTCCCCGGTAATCGCCAAGAGCTGCTTTTTCCGCGGTAATAATCGAAATCGCTACCGGAATACCGGCGGATGAAACGCTTAGCACCAAAAGATAAATGGGGAAGGCCATTTGGTAGAGGCCAATCCCTTCACCGCCCAACACCCGGGATAAAATAATCCAGTTCAATGACCCGATAACTTTGACAATGATGCCGGCTGCGGTTAAAACGAGCGTGCCTTTAAGAAACTGATTGGCGCCATGTCCATTGTCTGTTTGTTGCTGCATTTCCTTACTTTTCTCCAGTCTTTTATCCAGGTAAGCTGTCACCCTGCTCAGAACAAATCTCACTTATGTAAGCACCCTGCCGGGATTCCCGGCAGGGCGTTTGTCTGGTACAGACCTGTTTTAATCACTATCCGATTTTTTGTCTACGGCCGCCAGGGCGACAACACGGTCGTTTTCGCCCACGCTCATAACCTTGACGCCTTGCGTGTTGCGGCCGGTGACCGAGATTTCGTCCACTTTGGTACGGATAACAACGCCATCGCCGGTGATGAGCATCAATTCCTGGCCAGGGCGCACTACTTTGAGCCCGACAACCTTGCCGGTTTTCTCGGTAATCTTGTTGTTAATAAGGCCCTTGCCGCCGCGTGATTGCTGGCGGTAATCCTCGACCGGCGTGCGTTTGCCATAGCCGGCCTCGGTTACGGTCAGCACCTGGCCGTCTTTTTTCACCGTATCCATACCGACAACGACGTCGCCATCCCGCAGGGTAATGCCCTTAACACCGTGCGCGGAGCGACCCATAACCCGCACTTCTTTTTCCGGGAAGTTGATGGCCATGCCGTCGCGGGTGCCGAGCAGGATATGCTGCTCACCGCTGGTCAGTTTGACGTCGATCAGCTCGTCGTCCTCGTCCAGCGTCAGGGCAATCAGGCCGACCTTGCGGGCGGTGTCAAACTCTAACAGCTCGGTCTTTTTGACAATCCCCTTCTTGGTGGCCATGAAGAGATACCGGTTGGCGCTGAATTCCTTGATGGGAATAACGGCGGTGATTTTCTCGTCTTTCTCCATGGGAAGGAGGTTGATGATGGCCGAGCCTTTGGCCGTGCGCCCGGCGTCAGGCAGCTCGTAGCCCTTAAGGCGGTATACCCGGCCTTTGTTGGTAAAGAAGAGAATATTATGGTGGGTTGTCGCCACGAATAAATGTTCCACAAAGTCCTCTTCCTTGGTGCCCATGCCGGTTACGCCCCGGCCGCCCCGCCGCTGGCTGCGGTAGGTATCGACCGGCAGGCGCTTGACATACCCCTGGTGGGTAATGGTGATGACGATGTCCTCATTGGCGATGAGGTCCTCGACCTCCAGTTTGGACACATCGCTGGTAATAACCGTGCGGCGCGCATCGCCGAAGCGCTTTTTCACGTCCAGCAGCTCATCCTTGATGATGTCCATAACTTTGCGTTCGTCCGCCAAAACCCCCTCCAACCATTCGATGGTTTCGAGGACGTCCTTGTACTCTGCCTCGATTTTTTCCCGCTCCAGGCCGGTAAGGCGCTGAAGCCGCATGTCGAGGATGGCCTGCGCCTGCTTCTCGCTGAGGGCAAACTTGGCAACAAGCGCATCGCGGGCAATTTCCGGCGTCCGCGACTGGCGGATAGTGGTAATAACCTCATCCAGGTGGTCAAGAGCGATTTTGAGCCCTTCCAGGATATGGGCCCGCGCCCGCGCCTTCTCCAGTTCGAACTTGGTGCGCCGGATAATGACGTCTTTCTGATGCTCCAGATAGTAGTGGAGCATGTCGCGCAGGTTGAGAATGCGCGGCCGGCCGTCGACCAGGGCCAGCATGATCACGCCGAACGTTTCCTGAAGCTGGGTGTGCTTATAGAGCTGATTTAAAATGACATCGGCATTGACGTCGCGCCGCAGTTCGATAACAACGCGCATGCCGTTGCGGTCGCTTTCGTCCCGCAGATCGGTAATCCCGTCGATGGTTTTTTCCCGGACCAGATTGGCGATGGTTTCCACCAGTTTCGCCTTATTGACCTGATAGGGAATTTCCGTGACCACAATCCGGTGCTTGCCGCTGGACATCTTCTCCACGCGGGCCTGGGCCCGCATCTTAATGACGCCGCGACCGGTAGTATAGGCCTGTCTGATGCCGTCCCGCCCGAGAATAAGACCGCCGGTCGGAAAATCCGGGCCCTTGATGGCCATCATCAGCTCTTTAACCGATACCTCGGGATTGTCAATCATCATGACAAGGGCATCGACCACTTCGCCCAGGTTATGCGGGGGAATATTGGTGGCCATGCCGACAGCAATGCCGGCCGAACCGTTAACCAGCAGGTTGGGAATTTTCGCCGGCAGTACGGTCGGCTCTTTGAGCGACTCGTCATAGTTAGGAACAAAATCTACCGTGTCCTTGTCAATATCAGCCAGCATTTCCTCGGCGATGCGGGACATGCGCACTTCGGTATAACGCATGGCCGCCGCCGCGTCCCCGTCGATAGAACCGAAGTTCCCATGGCCGTCAATAAGCGGGTAGCGGGTAGAAAAATCCTGGGCCATCCGCACGATGGCATCATAGACCGAACTGTCGCCGTGGGGATGGTATTTACCTAAAACTTCCCCCACAATACGGGCTGACTTCTTATAAGGCTTGTTTGGCGTCATGCCCGCTTCGTGCATGGCGTACAGAATGCGGCGGTGCACCGGCTTCAGACCGTCGCGCACGTCCGGCAAGGCCCGCATGACAATGACGCTCATGGCATAGTCAATATAGGAGTTTTTCATTTCCTCCTCTATGCGCACGGGCAATACTTTGCCTAAGCCAAAATCCACATTTTCACCTCCCAATGCGCAAAAATACCTCAAACATATATCATTTCCCTATCTATGTAAAAAATTCCTGCCCCGCCGCTTGTCGCCGGACAAGCGACCCCCTGTGACCAAAAGCCGGCCACGACCATATATTAACGTGAAAGAATGCTTTAGTTTACTTAGGGGGCTGAGCGGCTATGAGTATGGGGCTTTTTTACGTTATTTTGCTTGGAATCGCCGTCAGCATCGATGGTTTTGTTGCCGGCGTAGCCTACGGCCTGAAAAACATCAGGATGCCTGTCAAATCGCTGGCGGTCATTGGCGTCGTCACCACCGTCATGACCGGGTTCGCCATGCTGGGCGCCTATGTCTTCAGCCGGTTTATCGATACCGACATCGCTATAATCCTTGGCGCGATGTTGCTCATTTTGCTGGGGCTGTGGAGCCTCTTCCAGCAATACTTAACCAAAGACGTGCCGTCCTATGAAGCTGACGGCGAAGTCACTGCCCGTAAACTCACTTTCTCCATCGGCCGTCTGGTCGTCAGCATTATGGCCAAGCCGGAAACGGCCGACGTCGACCGGCTCGGATATATCAGCACTCTGGAAGCCGTCTTCCTCGGCATCGCCGTAGGCCTGGACGCCATGGTCGGCACCTTTGCCGCCGCCCTTATGGGGGTATTGCCAATTTATACTCCGGTGGCGGTTGGTATCATCCACATCCTGTGCGTCGCCGGCGGCTGTTATTCATCGGCGCGCTTTGTCTCCGACCGGTTGAAAAAACGCTTTCCCTACCTGCCTGGTACGCTACTGATCATCCTCGGTCTCATCCGGCTAGCCTAACCTAAAACCGCCCTTATCGCCGCAGGTGGACCGGCTCGGCCGTCCGCCTGATTTTTTTTATCGCCTCTTAACATTTTGTGGACATACTACTACAATAATAATGATACTATACATAGCGGAGGTTGCATAATGTTTCGCATCCTTACCATCAATCCCGGATCCACATCCACCAAAATCGGCATTTTTGAAGACACGCGCGAGGCGCTGACGCAAAACCTGAGCCACAGCGCCGACGAACTTGCCGAATTCCCTACCATCATCGACCAGTTAGATTACCGCCTGGGAAAAATCATGGACTTTCTCGCGGCGCAAAACCTCTCCCCCCGCGACTTTGCCGCCATTGTCGGCCGCGGCGGTCTTCTCAAACCCATGGTCAGCGGTACCTATCTAATTAATGAAGCCATGCTCGACGACCTCAAACACAGCCGGTACGGCGCCCATGCCTCCAACTTAGGCGCCATTCTGGCGGCCATGCTGGCCAAACAGGCCGACTGCCCCGCCTATATTGTCGACCCCGTCGTCGTCGATGAACTCGAGCCGGTAGCCCGCGTCACCGGCCGGCCGGAAATCGAGCGCCGCAGCATCTTCCACGCCCTCAATCAAAAGGCGGTGGCCAAACGCTTCGCCAAGAGCATCAACCGCCCATACGAGGAACTTAACCTCATTGTCGCCCATCTTGGCGGCGGCATCTCGGTCGGTTGCCATAAACAAGGCCGAGTTGTGGAAGTCAATAATGCCCTGGATGGCGAAGGGCCCTTTTCGCCCGAACGGGCTGGCACCATGCCGGCTGGCCAATTCGCCGACCTTATCCTGAGTGAAGGCCTGCGGCGGGAAGCAATCGCCAAAATGCTGGCCGGCAAAGGCGGTCTTGTCGCCCACCTCGGCACCAATGACGCCCGTGAAGTGGAAAAGCGTATCGCGCAAGGAGATAAGGAAGCCAAGCTGGTCTACGACGCCATGATTTACCAGGTGGCGCGCGCCATTGCCGCCGCCGCCGTGCCGGTATGCGGCAAGGTGGATCACATCCTGCTTACCGGCGGCATCGCGTACTCCCAATACCTGACCGGCAAACTCGAAGAATATATCGGCTTCATCGCCCCTGTCGTCGTCCTCCCCGGCGAAAACGAACTCCAGGCCTTGGCCGAAGGCGCCTACCGCGTCCTTACCGGCGAAGAACAGGCCAAAGAATACCGGTAGCACACCAAAGACCCTGTAGGCCAAACCGGCCTACAGGGTCTTTTTTACCTTCTACTTTTATAGTCTACAAATGAAATTTATATTTATGCAATATTTTATTAAATATTTTTTCGCAAAGAGGGGAATATTTCAAGTTAAGTCACGCTGTATTCAAGCCGAAACTAACAGCAACATTTTAAATTTTGCAAGCGTTAACACCAATTGCATATTTAAGCATATAGATATATAATTATACAAAGATAGAATAAGGGGGGCTGTCGATGCTGGTTCGCAAAGCGACATTTCATGATGTCGAAGCTATGCATCAGATCGTTAATCAATACGCGGCCAAAGGAATGATGCTGGCCCGTTCGCGCAACACGCTGTATGAAACGCTGCGCGACTTCGTCGTAGCTGAAGAAGCCGGGCGAATTATCGGCGTAGGCGCACTGCATTTGATATGGGACGCCTTGGCGGAAGTGCGCTCGCTGGCCGTGGCGCCCGAGGCCACCGGCAAAGGAGTAGGCCGGCGTATAGTGGAAGCTTTGACGAAAGAAGCCAGGGCGCTTGGCGTCAAAACCTTGTTTGCCCTGACCTACCAGCGCGAATTTTTTGAACGCCTGGGGTTCAATGAAGTACCCAAAGAAACACTCTTGCATAAAGTCTGGAAAGAATGCATAAATTGCCCCAAGTTTCCCAATTGCGACGAGATTGCCGTGGTCAAAAATATTGAGTAAACTGTAAAGTTAACCTTCTCGTCTGCCAAACAACAAAGATGACATAGGCCCCGCAGAGTGAGGAACATATAACGGCAATACACTGAATAATTCTTGTTCCACTTGCCTTGTCAGTGGTAAAATAAAATTGCACCGCTGAAAAAAGGCTTGGAATCCATCGCCTCAAAGCGGCCAAATAAGCAAAGTCCCGGTTATGTCCGGGGCTTTTTTACTACTGGGCCCTTAACCCCGGCCCTGCTGTGTGCATATCATAAAACCGGGGTGAAAAAAGTGGCCTATTCGATTATTGTCTCGCTGGCCCGGCGGCGGCTGATGCTGCTCAAAGACGGCCAGGTCGTCAAATCATACCCGGTCGGCGTCGGCAAAAGCGGCACGCCCACGCCGACCGGCACCTACTATATCGTTAATAAACTGCCCAATCCCGGCGGCCCATACGGCGCCATGTGGCTTGGGCTTAGCCACCGCGGCTACGGCATTCACGGCACCAATAACCCGTCCTCGATCGGCGGCTATGTTTCCAAGGGCTGTATCCGTATGTACAACCGCGATGTCCTGGAACTGGCCAGAACCGTGCCGCTTGGCACGGCCGTCACCATCACAGCATACTAAAGCTATCCGCCATCCATACCCAATGAACAGAGCGGCCAAATCTTCAGGATTGTGAAAATTATACATTTCGCCATTGGGGCGCTGGTCTTATTAGCATTATTAGGATAACAAAAGCTAATAGGCTAGCCATAGCTTCGCGCCTGCTGCTTTAGCATGGCACGCATTTTTCCCGGCGGCACCGGCGGCGAAAGTAAATACCCCTGGGCCTCATCGCAGCCATATCTTTTGAGAAAGTCCAGGTGACCGGCTGTTTCTACCCCCTCAGCCACCACTTTTATTCCGAAATCGTGGGCAAGAGAAATAATCATGCGTATTATCGCCGCGCTTTCCGGTGAAGACTCGGCGTCTTTGACGAAAGACTTGTCAATCTTAAGAACATCAAGCGGCAGTCGTTTCAGGCTAAACAGCGAGGTCTGACCTGCGCCAAAATCGTCCATGGCAAACTTGATGCCCGCTCTTTTCAGCCGGTTGAGCACGGAAACTACCTGTTCAATATCGTGCATGCACATACTCTCGGTAATTTCCAGTTCCAGCCGGCCAGGATCAATGCCTGAGCGTAAAACAAATTCCAGAACGTTGTCGCTGAAATCGGCCTGATACAGTTGGCTGGCCGCCAAGTTCACCGACATATTTATTTCGATACCTTCAGCCTGCCAGGCGCCCAACTGCCGGCAAGCCTCGGTAAGCACCCAGGTACCGAGAGGAATAATCAGACCGGTTTCTTCGGCCAGCGCAATAAACTCACCCGGCAACGTCAGCCCGCGGCGGGGATGCAGCCAGCGCACAAGCGCTTCGACACCGGCAATGCGTCCGCTGGCAATTTCCCAACGCGGCTGATAATACAGGACAAATTCGTCTCTTTCCAGGGCCTGGCGCAGTTCGCGCTCCAGCGCGATTTTGGCTGCCGCTTTTTCGGCTACGGCGGCGTTATAAAACGCGCAGCGGTTTTTACCGTCAGTTTTCGCGCTGGCCATTGCCGCCTCGGCGTGCCTAAGGATCTCGGCAGCGCTCGCTGCATCGTCAGGATAGAACGCGATGCCAATGCTGGCGGTGAGAAAAAACTCCTGTCCGTCAACAAGCCACGGTAACCGGCAGGCCGTAAGAATACCGTTTGCTATGCGTTCAGCCGTTTCCCGTCCGCCGCCTATCGACAAAATGGCAAACTTGTCGGCGCCCATCGCTGCTACCATTGCTTCGGCGCCCGCCACAGCTGCCAATCGTTCGGCGACCGCCCTGAGCAGTTTGTCGCCGGTGGCATGCCCGGCCACATTGTTGACGAGTTTGAACCCGTCAATATCTACTGCCATCAGCGCGGCGCAGCCGGCGGCTTCTTCCAGCTCATGCAACCTTTCCAGCAAACGGTGCCGGTTGGGCAGACCGGTAATCTGGTCATAATACGCCAAAAACGTCGCTTTTTCTTCCGCCTTCCGGCGCTGCGCCAGCTCGAGACGCAGTTTGTCATACAGGCCGGCATTGTGCAGCGCCAGCGCCGCCAGATTGGCAAACCGCTCCAACAGATCTGTCTTGTCTTGGGTAAATGCCGTCTGGCTATCAAGATACAGCACATTTAAAACCCCGATAATACTATTGTTCACTTTGAGCGGGATGGCAGCCATTGCCCCCATGTTTTCGATAGGCAGCGTCGTCACCCGGTGCGGCCAGACCGCATAATTGTCAGTAATGATGGTATTTCCTGTCTGCCAGGCCCGTCCGGCCAGTCCTTCCCCCCTCGCAAGGGCAATTGGGTAATCACGAGACACCTCCTGGTAATACCCGATGGCAAACTTGGGTATTAGCCGGTCTAAAGCCTGGTCTACCATAAAAATACAGGCGTGCTGTGTACCGACAAGCTGGCAGGCTTTCTCAAGCACTGTCCGCAAAAGTCCGTCCAGGTCTGCCTGGCGGTTGATGCTGAGGGTTACTTCATAAAGCATTTTCAGATATGCATTTTGTTTACGCAGCTTTTCCTCGCTGGCCAAAAGAAGCTGCTGGCTGGCCTGGAGATCGTCGAACTGACTGCGCAGTTCCTCTTCCATGGCCGCAATTTCTTCGTAAGCGGCGGTAAGTTCCTCCACTTTGGCGGTGAGTTCCCTATTCTTTTCGGCCATACGACGGGTATGTAGCCAAATAAGATAGTAAAGCCCGACCGCCGTTATACCGACGTACAACCAGCCTTTGGCCGTCTGCAGCACGGTAAGCCGGGCCAGATCATCCACCGCCCATGCCAGGACTGCGTCCGAAAAAGTTATCCACACCACGGCCACGACCGAATAAATAACGGTAATAACCAGCGCGGCGTTTTCGCGCATTGCTGCCACCCCATCGCCGAATTAGTCTGATAATATTTAATTTACTATAAAGCGACAAAATCCTGCCCTCAGCAGAGTCCCAGCAAAAAAGGCTTCCCTCTAAGCTCAAGGGAAGCCTTTTTTGTCATATCTCTTCTTCGATGCGCCGGGCCATTTCTTCGGTGCTGAGGCGCGTCAGTCCTGGCCGGTACAAGTCGGCGGTGCGGTAGCCCTCGGCCAATACCGCCGCTACCGCTTGTTCGATGGCGTCAGCCGCCGCCCCTTCCCCCAGCGAGTGTCTAAGCAGCATGGCCGCCGACAAAATGCAGCCAATCGGATTGGCTATGCCCTGGCCGGCGATATCCGGCGCCGAGCCATGGACCGGTTCGTACAGGCCGGGGCCGTCGCCCAGACTGGCCGACGGCAAAAGGCCGATTGACCCGGCCAGCACGGCCGCTTCGTCGCTCAGGATATCGCCGAATAAATTGCTGGTAACGATGACATCAAAGTTTTTCGGCGCGAGAACGAGCTGCATGGCGCAGTTATCCACGTACAAATGGTCAAGCCGCACTTCGGGAAAGGCCGCCGCCGTTCGCTCCGCCACCGTCCGCCACAGCCGCGACGTGGCCAGCACGTTGGCTTTGTCTACCGAAGTAACCCGCTTGCGGCGGAGCCGGGCCGCCCGGCAAGCCACGCGTACGATGCGCTCAATTTCCGGCGCCGTATATATTTCCGTGTCCCAGGCCTCGTCCGGCGCGTCGGCGACGTGAGCTTCCTGGCGGGCGCCGTAGTAAATACCGCCGCTTAGTTCCCGGACGATCAGGATATCTGTGCCGACCACCGCCTCGGCCTTGAGCGGCGAATAAGGCGCAAGTGCGTCCCAGACCCGCACCGGCCGCAGGTTGGCATACAGGCCAAGGGCTTTGCGCAAGCCCAGAATGGCCTTTTCCGCCCGCAGGTGAGGAGCGACGTCGTCCCACTTCGGGCCGCCGACGGCCCCCAGCAGCACCGCGTCGGCGGATTTAGCCGCCGCCACCGTGGCCGCGGGCAGCGGCTCACCGCACCGGTCAAGGGCCGCGCCGCCGGCAAGGCCGTGCTCGTACTCAATGTTAATGCCGCCTTTGGCGGCCGCTTTGCTAAGGACGCCGAGCGCCGCCGCGACTACCTCCGGGCCAATGCCGTCGCCAGGAATAACGACAACACGGTAGGTCATGCCCACCCCTCCTTTACGTAAGCGATCAGGCCGCCGGCCTTGGCAATGGCCTGCACGAACTGTGGCAGCGGTTGGGCGGTAAACACTTCACCGGTAGTGAGGTTCTCCACCCGGCCGGCTGCCAAATCAATCCTGAGCCGGTGACCGGCGGCAATGCCGGCTACCGCGTCCCCCAGCTCAAGGAGCGGCAGCCCGATGTTAATGGCATTGCGGTAAAAAATGCGGGCGAAGCTGTCTGCTACCACGCAAGCTACACCGCACCCCTTGATGGCCAGCGGCGCATGCTCCCGCGACGAGCCGCAGCCAAAATTCTTGCCGGCGACGATGATATCGCCGGCCGCTACCTGTCCGGCGAAAGCGGGATCAATGTCCTCCATGCAGTGCGCCGCCAGTTCGCGCGGGTCGGCCGTGTTCAAGTACCGGGCCGGGATAATGACATCGGTATCCACATTGTCGCCATAACGCCATACTTTGCCTTCCAAAATCATTGTGCCACCTCCCACGGGGCGGCGATGCGGCCCAGCACCGCGCTGGCCGCCGCCACCGCCGGTCCCGCCAAATATACTTCGCTGTCCACATGGCCCATGCGGCCGCGGAAATTGCGGTTGGTCGTCGCCACCGCCCGTTCGCCGGCGGCAAGAATGCCCATATAGCCGCCAAGGCAGGGGCCGCAGGTAGGAGTGCTGACCACGGCGCCGGCACGGATAAAGGTTTCGATATAGCCGCGCTGCATCGCCTCCAGATACACCGTCTGGCTGCCGGGAATGACAATGGCCCGCACCCGCGGGTGCACCGTCTTTCCTTCTAAAATAGCCGCCGCCTGGGCCAAGTCCTCCAGCCGCCCGTTAGTGCATGAGCCAATAACCACCTGATCGATGACGATATCACCCACTTCTGCGGCCGGGCGTACGTTTTCCGGCAAATGGGGCAGCGCCACCACCGGCTCGAGGTCATCCAGGTTTATCACCACCGTGCGTACATAACTGGCATCGGCGTCCGGGCTCACTACTTCATAATCCCGCTCCACCCGGGCAGCAAGATACCGGATGGTCGCATCATCGACGGGGAAAATGCCGTTCTTGGCCCCGGCTTCGATCGCCATATTGGCGATGGTCAACCGATCGGCTATAGTAAGAGCGGCCACTCCTTCACCGCAAAACTCCAGACTTTGATAGCGGGCGCCATCGACGCCGATCATGCCGATCAGGGTGAGCACCACATCCTTGCCGCCCACCCAGCGGGGCAGCTGGCCCCGCAGCTCTACCCGAATGGATGGCGGCACTTTAAACCAGGTTTCGCCGGTGGCCATGGCGGCGGCCATATCGGTCGAACCAACGCCGGTGGCAAACGCGCCCAGCGCGCCGTAGGTGCAGGTATGGGAGTCAGCGCCGATAATGACCTCGCCGGGCGCTACCAATCCCACTTCCGGCAGCAGCACATGCTCAATGCCCATCCGCCCCACCTCGAAATAGTGGGTTATGCCGTGTTTGGCGGCAAATTCGCGGACTGTTTTGCACATCTGGGCCGACTTGATGTCTTTGTTGGGCGCGAAGTGATCAGGCACCAGCGCGATTTTGCTTGGGTCAAACACCGGCCGGCCGATGCGTTCGAATTCTTGAATTGCCGGCGGCGCGGTAATGTCGTTGCCCAAGATCAAGTCCACCCGGCAGCGGATAAGCTGACCGGGAACCACCGCCGCCTGCCCGGCATGGCGGGCCAAAATTTTTTCCGTCATTGTCATGCCCATAATCAGTTCCCTCCTGCTGCCTGGCCGGATGCGCCGCAGCCGCATGCCGCCAGCATTTTATTGATAGCGCTTACATAGGCCCGGGCGCTGGCTTCGATGATGTCGGTGCTCAGACCCCGGCCGCTGAAAGTACGCCCCTCGCGCTCGACCCACACCGTGGCCTCCCCCAAAGCATCCTCACCGGCCGTCACCGCCTTAAGCTGAAAGTCCTTGAGGCCTATACTAAACCCTACCGCTTTTTCAATGGCCTTAAAGGTTGCGTCAACCGGACCGTCACCGCACGCCGCCGCTTCGAAAACCGCCCCGCTTGCCGCCAGCCGTACCGACGCCGTAGCCAGTGTTTGGTTGCCGCTCACCACGTGATGATAGACAAGCTGGTACCACTCGGGCTGGCCTGACGCCTTGTTAGCGACCAGGGCCTCAATATCGCGGTCAAAGACGATTTTCTTCCGGTCGGCCAGTTCTTTGAACCTGACGAAAAGCTCAGTCACGGCCTTCTCCTCCAGTTCATACCCCAGCTGGCGGAGCCGCTGTTCAAAAGCGTGCCGGCCCGAATGTTTGCCAAGAACGATCGAATTGCGGCTGATACCGATCGTTTCGGGGCTCATGATCTCATAGGTACCGGCGTGGTTGAGCACACCGTGCTGATGAATCCCCGACTCATGGGCAAAGGCATTTTCGCCGATTACGGCTTTGTTGGGCGGCACAGCTATACCGGTCAGTGTGCTGACCAGTTTGGAAGTACGGTAAATCTGACGGGTATCCACCCCGGTGCCGACGCGATAGAAATCCCGCCGCGTGTGGAGGGCCATAACCAATTCTTCCAGCGCGGCATTGCCGGCCCGTTCACCAAGGCCATTGACGGTACACTCGACCTGCGTCGCGCCGGCCGCTACGGCCGCCAGCGAATTAGCAACCGCCATCCCCAAATCGTCGTGACAGTGGACGCTGATTACCGCCTTGTCGATATTGGGAACATGTTCACGGATGTAGCGGATAAGCGCGCCAAACTCTTCCGGCGTGGAGTAGCCTACGGTATCCGGGATATTGATGACGGTGGCGCCGGCGGCAATGGCCGCAGCATAAACCTGACAGAGAAAGTCCCGGTCAGAGCGGGAAGCGTCCTCAGCGGAAAACTCCACGTCGTCGGTAAATTTGCGGGCGTAGCGCACCGCCTCTTCCGCCCGCTTGAGCACCTGAAAGCGGTTCATTTTCAGCTTGTGCTCCAGGTGGATGTCGCTGGTGGCGATAAAGGTATGGATCCGCCGCCGCTTAGCCCCTTCCAGCGCCTGGGCGGCCAAATCAATGTCCTCCTTGTTGGCCCGGGCCAAAGCCGCGATGACCGGTCCCTTCACCTGGGCGGCAATCTCCCGGACCGCCGCAAAGTCCCCGGGCGAAGCAAACGGAAACCCGGCTTCGATTACATCCACCTTAAGCCGCGCCAACGCCTGCGCAATCTCCAGTTTTTCGGCGGCAGCCAGGCACACCCCGGGCGTTTGCTCGCCGTCGCGCAGCGTCGTATCAAAAATTTGGATTCTCCGTGTTTCCAACACCTATACCTCCTCGTTTAGCTTCTATATAACAAAACCGCCCCTGCGGATGCCAAATGCATCCGCAGGGGCGGCAAGTGCCGCGGTACCACCCTGCTTGGTTCTCGTTACGCCAAGAGACCTTGACATACCGGCTAACGTCCGGCCCCGCTTTTGCCTAACACAATATACCAAGTGCAGTATACCGCTTCGGCAAAAGAGCTCGTGGGCGAGAAAAGCCAACTGCGCCGCCTGCCGGTTCGCACCACCCACCGGCTCTCTGCCTCGGCCCGCTTGTCGCCTGCTCCCAGTCATCGCTTTTGCATTATTTTTTTATTAACCGCGAAGGACGCAAAACACGCAAAGGGCTATGCGCGCGACAGTTGTCGCGTAATTCTTTAGCTTGAATTTACCCTGTTCCAGCGCGGCAAATGCCGCGCCGTAAACCCTACGCGTAACTTCGCGCACTACCCTGAAAAACGTAAAACCGCAAAGGCCGCGAAGAACGCAAAGGGCTACGCGCGCGACAGTTGTCGCGCGAGATTAGTTCATAAACTTACTTTTCATGCTTTGTGGTGCCAATTTATTGGCATGAATATCTTTGCGGTTTCATTTCCCCTACCTCATACCTCATACTTCATACCTCATACTTCATACCAAAATACAAAACCCCGCGAAAGTCCCTATCCTAAGCTATTTTAAGCCAGATAAGAAACCTTCCGCAGGGTCTTTTATACCCACGGTGTGATGCGCATAGTACGCGCACCTGCGCCGCTCGGTCCAG
>NZ_FNBU01000026.1 GCF_900102435.1 Sporolituus thermophilus DSM 23256
CATATGGCATTTTCTCAGCGCTTTATATACTACCATAGCTTAAACTTTATAGTCAAGAGGGGGCAGTCTGTATATTTTCTATAACGTTAAAATCAACTTTTAGCAGGAAAATGTACAAATAACACGAATAAATGTCTTGAATTTCAACCGGCGAAGATAGATTTCGCCTGTTCTGACCTGAAGGTCATACTTTAATTATTAGTTAAAAAAAGCATAATAACAACTCAGCCAGGAAGGCTTTTTCTCATGAAGAGAAAGCTTTTCCTGGCTTTATTATTGGATATGGAAGGAGGGATTTAGTGACGACTTCCAGCAAGCTGACGACCAGCGCCGTTTTTATTACCTTCGGGGTAATCCTTCCCGTCGCCTTTCACTATGTAGGAGCAATGGGCCCTGTATTTTTGCCAATGCATATCCCCATTCTTATTGCCGGACTATTTTTAGGCGCCAGGGCAGGATTTCTTACCGGCCTGATTACGCCCGGGCTTAGTTCGCTGCTTACAGGAATGCCGCCTTTAATGCCAACGCTGCCAATTATGACGGTCGAGCTAAGCATCTATGGACTGATCGGCGGCTTCTTGTATCGACAAAAAGGACTGCCGCTTTTGTTGGCGCTGGTTGGTGCTATGATCACGGGCAGACTGGCGGCCGCTGTCATAGTGTATATATTAGCCATGACCGTACATATCAAGCTACAGCCGCTCGCGTATCTTTCAGGCGCTGTGCTGACAGGGTTGCCAGGCATAGCTATTCAGCTAGTCCTTATACCGCTGATTGTTAACAGACTAAAATCCGTTAATTAAGTCAAGGAGGAACTTATGAATAAAAAGAAGCTCGCAATCAAGGTCATGCTCGCATTGTCGCTGGCGACAACGCCAGCTTTCGCCTCCCAGATCCCGAGCTATGACATGGGTGAAATTATCGTTAGCGCTGATGCTTACAGACTGACAACTGATACCGAAACAATTAACATAAAAGTAGTCAGTCCCGGAAAAACAACCAGTATACCAGACATCTTGCGCCAAGTTTCCGGCATAGATGTTCAGCAACGCACGCCTTACGACAACCAAGACGGAACCGTTAAATTGCGCGGTTTCGATACCAGGCGGTTTACCGTATTAGTGGATGGCCGGCCGGTAAATATGTCGGGTGTCATGGGCGGAAATTATGTGGACTGGAACGCCATTCCACTTGATCAAGTAGAAAAAATCCAAATTATTAAAGGAGCCAAAACTGCCCAGCACGGCAACACCTTGGGCGGTGTCATCAATATTATCACCAAAGAAGTGCAAACAGCCGGCGGGATGCTGGAAACCGGCGTTGGGGAGAACGGACAGTATCAGTACCGGCTGCATTATGGCGCCAGTTCCCATGACCTGGCCTGGAATATCTATGGCAGCAAGTTCGGCCGTGACGCCTTTTTGCGCAACAACAGCTATGATGCCGACCAATACGGATTTACCGCCAAATACCGCATTAGTCCCGGTGACAGCCTAAAGGCAAATTGGCACAAAACAAAAGAGCATCACGGCATGATTATTCAAAACTATCCTGGTGTAACATTTGGTTACGACCCGGGTTACCCTCAGATCACAAATACTGATGCAGAGAAATTTCTCGGCGGCATAATCCCATCTCCAGGGTCATTTTGGGAAAAAGACTTAACTACCTATGACGCAACCTGGAGTCACAAGACTACACAAGGTTTTATTGACCTGACCTACTGGAAAAACAACGAAAAACGCCGCGAGGTAAACTACTCGTCCGGTGCCGTATCACTAGACCGCACAGTAGTCACTGACTTGTCGCGCGGCTGGCAATTAAAAGGCGAACAGACAGCCGGTCGCAGCACCTATGCTTACGGCGCCGAGTACAAACAGCTCCGCTACGGTTACGGTTGGTATAATGTAGGGTCAGGTATGGCTCTTAATCCTTCACAAAAGGTAAACTTATTCGGGAGCTACATAGAAAAAACTTGGTCGCTTGATGACCGCTGGACAGGCAACATCGGCCTACGCTACGATAAGATGACCGGTCGGCCTGATGCCGCTAGTGACATACTCAATGTAGATCATAACGCCCTGTCGCCCAAACTAAACTTTTCGTTCCGCAACGACCAGCAAACCACCACCTTCATCTCAGTCAACCGTTTGTGGCGTTCGCCGTCGATGGCGGAATTTTACTGGTGGTCGAAAAATTACACCAGCACAGATCCGAAGGTTATTGGCGATGGCCTGATGCTCAATCCCGAAAAAGGCTGGGAATATGAACTGGGCGTAGAGCGCAAGGTGTTTCCCCAGCTTACGACCAAACTCACCGCTTACTATCAAAATATAAATGACTACATAAACTTTACTCACCAATATCCGTATTCTTGCTATAATATTCCCAAGGCCAAGCTCTGGGGCTTTGAGTGGGAAAACAGCTACCAGCTAAATCAGGCCGCACGCGTATTTTTAACTTACACCAACCAACATACAAAAAAAGAGGGCATAGACCCAAGCGACAATCTTGGTTTACGCCACGAATTGGACTATCGTCCGCGGCATAAAGCAACGCTGGGCTACCAGTACGACGCCAAACCCTGGCACATTCGCTACACTGTTGACTATACCGGTGAGCAATCAGCCAACTACCCCTATGGAACCTCCGGTATCATCAGACTTGGCGGCTACGTTGTCCACGACCTGGCTGTCACCCGCGACCTAGCGGCAGATAGTTCGCTTACACTGTCTATAAATAATCTCTTTGACAAACATTACGCCGAGCAAAACAACTATCCCATGCCGGGTCGACTGGTAAGTGCCGTATACCGGTATAAACTGTAAGGTGAAACAATCTCATGAACAGCGAACAAGCCTTTTTCAACCAACTCGCACAGTGGTGGGATGACCTCCGCTGTGCCGATGATAACAAAATTGCCGCTTTGGTCGCTATGATTGGCATCAATACAGGCGACACCGTCCTTGACGTGGGTTGCGGCACCGGTATTTTGCTTCCCTTTCTCAAAAAAGTTTTAGGTGAAACCGGAAACATTACCGCTATAGATTTTGCCGCCAATATGATCACCCGCGCCGCCGCTAAACATCGCCATCTTAGCGGCATTACCTATGTTACCGGCGATATACTTGACTATCAGCCACCCCAGGCTTTCGACAAAATTATTTGCTTTAACTTTTTCCCGCACGTTAAAGACAAAACCGCTTTTCTGGCGAAAATGAAATCCATGCTGAACACCGGCGGCATACTGGTAATCATGCATGATTTATCGCGCCAGGCGGTTAATGCTATTCACGCCGGCAACACAACCGTACAAGACGACCGCCTGCCGCCTAGCGATATAGTGGCGCAAATGTTACAACAGGCCGATTTTTCCGTACTTGCCGCCGTCGATAACGATGAATACTATTTTATTAAAGCTAACGTGAACAAGTAATAAAACCCCTGGAGATTGGCTAACCCACTCCAGGGGTTATTTTTATCGCCGGCCGCGCAAAACTAGTGGTCGCTTAGCTCGTGGCGGCTGCAGGATTTCGGCAAAAATTACCCCATTGACCAGCAGGGCGTTGTTTAGCTTGCCCTCCCACGGGGATGTTTCCGGTGCTTTCGTGAGCGCCGGAACATGCACTTCCGGCGGCAGCTGCGGCTTAACAGGCATCGCTGGCAACTTCGTGGCCCCTTCTTGTCCGGTTGGTTCCGGCGCGGGCGGCACAGGCTGCGGTATATGCGGGTATTCATACTTTTGGTGCTTCCTGCGCTTTAAGAGTTCAGGTAAAACGTAAAGCACCAACATTAAAAGAATTAATAATCCGAAATCCAAAACACTCACCTACTTTTTCGGCGGTTCATCAGCCTTTGCCGGCGTTTGAGCCATCACCGGGCCGGCTTTGGCAATAGTTTCACGCATTTCGGTATCGGCCATTATATTGTTCATATTGTAATAATCCATTACCCCCATCCGCCCTTCGCGCAGCGCAATAGCTAAAGCACGCGGCACTTCGGCCTGGGCTTCCGCCACTTTGGCCTGCATTTCCTGGGTAAAAGCTTTCATTTCCTGCTCTTTGGCCACAGCCATAGCCCGCCGCTCTTCCGCCTTAGCCTGGGCAATGCGTTTTTCCGCTTCGGCCTGGTCGGTTAACAACTCAGCGCCAATGTTGCGACCTACATCGACGTCGGCAATATCAATCGACAAAATTTCAAAAGCCGTACCGGCATCAAGTCCTTTGGCAAGAACAGTGCGCGAAATATGGTCAGGATTTTCTAATACTTCCTTATGGTCATCAGCCGAACCGACGGTTGTGACAATTCCTTCGCCAACCCTGGCCAGAACGGTTGCCTCGCCGGCGCCCCCAACCAAGCGGTCAATATTTGCCCGCACGGTGACCCGTGCTTTTACCTTGAGCTCAATGCCATTTTTAGCCACAGCGGAAACAATGGGCGTTTCAATTACTTTGGGATTTACACTCATTTGCACCGCTTCCAGAACATTACGCCCTGCAAGATCAATGGCCGCGGCTCGCTCAAAGGTGAGCGGGATTTGCGCGCGGTGAGCCGCAATCAGGGCGTCCACCACCCGGTCAACGTTACCGCCAGCAAGATAATGGGCTTCCAACTGGTTGACGTTTACGTCCAGACCTGCTTTGTTGGCCTTGATTAACGGCAGGACGATTTGGGCCGGCGGGACTCGCCGCAACCGCATGCCAATTAAGGTCATAATACCGACGTGAACACCGGCGGCCAGCGCCGATATCCACAGTCCAAGCGGAACAAAATGGAGAAATAAGGCGATACCGACAATGAAAAGAAACAAAACAAAAATGGGGCCGATTAATTGAATCATTTACCGTTCCTCCTCATCATTTATTGGTCTTACAACGATACGACCGCCATTGACGTTTATCACCTTAACCTTTGTTCCTGGCGGTACATATCGCCCTTCGGACAGGACGTCAAGCTGGGTGCCTTCAATCTCTATCATCCCCGCCGGGCGCAAAAAAGAAATAACTGTCCCCGTTTTGCCAACAAACTGGCTATAATCGCGGGCACTAACGAAGCCGGCTTGTGTCGTCTCACTCTCCTTAAGCACCAATCTGGCCCACAGTTTGCTGGCCGGAAGGCGCTTTACTATTAGCAGAAAGATGATAACAGCCAATATAAGACTACCGGCTAAAACATTGAGAGCGAGAAAGCCGCCGCCCAACGTAAGAAAAAAACTGGCTAAAATGGCGACAATACCCGTAAGACCAAATAGTCCAAAACCGGGAACGTAGAGTTCCATAGCCAACAAAATTAAACCGCCAATAAATAGCAAGATTTCCAGCCAGCCCGCAAAACCCGTCAGCCACTGACTGCCAAAGAAGAGCAGCGCAGCACCAAGGCCTAGCAGGGCGGCCACACCTATGCCCGCGGTCTTGATCTCAGTCAGCACCGCGAGAAAAATAATAGATAACAGCAGTGATTTAACCGTCGGGTCAGACAACCATCCAGCCGCCCGTTCCGTCCACCCCGGCGCGTACTCTATTAAGGGAGCGTTCGCCAAGCCGTAATGCTTGAGTACAGTCTCACGATCAGGCGCCACCAAATCGGCATAGCCGACTTGCTGGGCTTGGTAATCGGTGAGCGCCAAAATCTGGCCGGGTTGAGCATACCCTGGCAGGCCAAGCGTTTTGTCCACCATGGCTTCGGCGATGCGGGGATCCCGGCCGCGTTTATTGGCGGTCGCGGCAAATTCAGCCTTTAATGCGGCAATGGTTTTTTCCGTTGCCGGTATAGGCTCAGCCGCCCCCAGACTGCCGCCAGGAGCAATGACAATATGTTTATGGGCTAAGGCGATAAGGGCCCCCGCCGACCATGCCCGGTTCTTTATGTAACAAATAGTGGGCAACGGATAATCAATAATAATGTCTCTAATCGCAACCGCCGGATCGACCAAACCGCCAAACGTATCAATCTCAACTAGGACGGCTTGCGCTTTTTGGGTTGACGCCTCGGTCAGCACCCGCCGCACCAATGCTGCCTGACTGGCGTTAATTTCACCCTTGATGGGTATGAGGAGTACGGGCTGGCGCTCGTCGGCGGCCAAAACGTTTGGCCCGGCAAGGGAAAATATAAATATAAGCAGAAAAACAACTGCTAACAGCTTATACCGCATACCTTACACCTGCCCTCCCCCTGTCTTCCTTACTCTATTCGCTAAAGACAGCAGACATTCCTATCTTTTTTCGTAAACCAAAGACTGTTTTGAATAATCATCCAATGCTTTTCGGGTCTTGACTTGTCGAAACTTGTATGATATTGTTGTGACGGTGAAGCACATTTATACGCCATAATCACTATTGTTTTTAAACAACAACATACGCCTAACAAACTATCTACTCAATATTGAACAAGCTGGTTTATCCGTTACAGTAACAACGTCCGATAACTTGCTATTGCGCTTCACCTGGAATAAACAGACAGGGCCGTCTGACCGCCTGTCTGTTTATTTTTTATAATATAAAATCCGGCACTCCATTAGAAGTACCGGATTGGTTATTATTGATTCAATAGTTCGCGGACAATAGCGTTGACTGTCTTACCATCAGCACGACCTTTTACTTTCGGCATCAGTACCGCCATGACCTTGCCCATATCCTTGGCGCTAGCTGCCTGCGTTTGGGCAATGGCTTCCATCACCAAGTCCCGAATCTCCGCTTCGCTTAACTGTGGGGGAAGGTATTGCATCAGAATGGCAATCTCTTGTTCTAGGTTTTCGACCAAGTCGGGGCGGTTGCCTTTTTGGAACTCTGCGATAGAATCCCGCCGCATCTTAACTTCTCTGGAGATGACTTCCAGGACTTCTTCGTCACCAAGTTCTTTTTTTTGGTCGATTTCCGCATTTTTGATGCTGGCGCGTACCATGCGAATGACAGAGAGACGCAATTTACCGGCCTCTTTGTCTTTCATGGCCTGCTTCATGTCTTCTGTAAGCCTATCCTTGATCGACATAAATACCTCCGTAAAGAAGGTTAACCTTTATGTTTACGTTTCCGGGCCGCCTCGGACTTTTTCTTGCGTTTTACACTCGGCTTTTCGTAATGCTCGCGTTTTCTGACTTCGGATAATACGCCCGCTTTTTGGCAAGAGCGCTTAAATCTACGGAGCGCGCTGTCCAATGTTTCGTTTTTGCCAACTCTGACTTCTGACATCTATCTCCCTCCCTCCACACCAACCTACGGGGAAGTATGTTTGCTCAAACATACACCTAACTATTATACTCAAACTGACAAACATTGTCAATGTTAGCCTGGAGGCCATGTCATGAACCTACCTCCTAGGATGTGGCAGTGGAGGTGGTGAACTGTTTGTCCCCCGTTATCCTTGGTATTAATGACAACGCGAAAGCCATCTTCCGCCACGCCCAATCGGGCGGCAACTTGCGGAATGACTGTCATAATATGCCCTGCAAGCGCCCTATCTTCCGGTGTGATCTCCAGGAGGTTGGCAATATGCTTTTTGGGAATAACCAGCACATGAACTGGCGCGGCCGGATTAATATCGGGAAAAGCGATGATTTGCTCGTCCTCGTAAACCGGCTGCACCGGCACTTCTTTTTTGGCAATTTTGCAAAAAATACAGTCCTGTTGCATAATGCACCTCCTCTCGCTGGCAAATTAAGTCCGCAATCAACAGTAGATTTTACACCTGTCTTCAAAAATATTCTGCTTATTCCTGCATTATCCTGCCAGTATTGCCACCGATATTAAAATTTTACGCCAGTAATGTCCCCCATAATCCGTCCTTATATGGCTTTTCTAAGCGAACGACGCCAAGGGCACCGACTAAGTCCCCGCCACCGCGAGTGTACACCCGTATATAGTTTCCCGTAAGCCCGTCGACAACACCGTTATTAGCCGTCTCGAACAACACTTCCATCTCGCGGCCGACAAAAGCGTCCAGAAAGGCGGCCGCTCCCTTCTCCGCCACCCGCTGCATTTCCCGGACGCGCCGCTTTTTTTCTTCCTCCGGTACCTGGTCGGGATAAGCGGCGGCAGGAGTGCCGCTTCGCCGCGAATAGGGAAAAATGTGAACTTTGGCAAAGGCCATGCGCTCGACGAAGGCCAATGAGTTAGCAAACATCGCCGGCGTTTCACCAGGAAAACCGACAATTACATCAGTAGTAACGGCAAGGTCCGGCACGCGGCGGCGGATGGCGCCTACCAGGCGGCTATATTCTTCGGTAGTATAATGCCGGTTCATTTTGGACAGAACATGGTCATCCCCGGCTTGCAGCGGCAGATGCAGGTGCGGACACAGCTTAGCGTCACGACGCATCAGCTCGACAAGCCGATCGGACACTTCGACCGATTCAAGCGAACTGAGACGCAGACGCACTAATCCGGTGACACCAAGTACCGTCTCTACGGCGTCGGCTAGTTCCAGGTTGCCGCCCGTATCACGGCCGTAAGCGCCAAGGTGAATCCCGGTCAAAACAATTTCCTTAAAACCGGCGGCGACCAGTTTTTCCGCTTCCCGCCTCACGCTATCTAAGGCGCGGGAACGCAACGGTCCGCGGGCATAAGGGATAATACAGTATGTACAAAAATTGATACACCCTTCTTGAATTTTCAAAAAGGCACGCGTTCGGCCGGGAGCATCAAAAATAGGAATGTCCTCAAACTGCTCCGCTGTCATAATATCAGTTACGGCATTGACTTGCCCGCGGGTTCTGCGCGCCTCTTCCACCAGATCAACGATTCGGCTTCGGTCCTGGGTACCAACAATTACATCTACCTCGGGAATGGCCGCGACTTTGTCCGGCGAAACCTGAGCATAGCAGCCGGTGGCGACAATAACGGCCTCAGGATTGACCCGGGCCGCCCGCCTGATCAGTTGGCGCGACTTTTTTTCGCCTAAATGCGTAACCGAACAGGTATTAATAACATAAACGTCGGCCGGCTCGTCAAAGGAAACGATTGTATACCCGCGCTGCTTGAATAGTCCTTCGATAACTTCGGTTTCAAACTGATTAACTTTACAGCCTAGCGTCGTAAAAGCCGCCCGCGGCATAATTACCCCTCCAAATCGTTAGGTTCCGCCTAAATCGCCCCGCTCATACAGCACCGCGGTCAGCGCGGCAAGCGCTGCCGTTTCGGTACGCAAAATGCGCGGCCCCATCGTGACGATATGGGCGCCGCGCTGCCGGCAAAGCAAAACCTCATCGGAACTAAACCCACCTTCAGGGCCGATTAGCAGCAGATAAGACTCGCTCGTTGTCATCCTCAGCGCGTCTTTAAGACCTCGCGCCGGGTGTCCCTCATACAACATAAAAACAGTTTCCGGCAATGTCATTTTTAGCAGCGCAGATAGCGTCTGAACGGGAGCTATTTCCGGCACGGCCGCCCGGCCGCACTGCTTGGCAGCTTCATAAGCAATTTTTTGCCACCGCTCCCGCCTGGCGGCTTTTTTTTCCGTATCGTACCGCACGACCGTATGTGCCGTCTCAACAGGCAAGATCCGGCTTACGCCAAGCTCTACCGCCTTCTGGATAATATATTCCATCTTATCGCCTTTTGGCAACCCCTGAGCCAGCCATACCTCGACTGGCGGTTCCTTTGTCTCGGTAAGGGCTTGCCGGCAGGCCACCTTCACGCTGCTGCCGTCCACGGCAACAATTTCCGCCTGGCAGGCTTGTCCATCCTGGCCCACCACCACAATACAGTCACCGGGCTTCAGCCTAAGCACCCGCGCAATGTGATGCCCGTCATCACCGGTGATTATCATCTCGGGGGTCAGCGGACCAGGAAAGAAAAAACGCCGCACCCTAATCGCCCCCTCTGCGAACGGCAATGGCCGCCCAGCCGCCTTCCTCGACAACGCGGTCGATAACCAAGCCCTGCGCCAGCATGGCCGCCGTTACGTCGCCGAGCCGCTCGGCAATGACGCCGCTGGCGATAAACACGCCGCCTTCCTTTAATTTTTGGGGGATGTCTTTAACCAACCGGATAATCACATCGGCGATGATATTGGCAACAACCACGTCGGCCGTTCCGGTCAGCCCTGTAAGCAAGTCGCCCTGGGCAACCTTCACGATATGCGAGACGCCGTTTACCGAAGCATTGTCAGCCGCCACGTTGACCGCAACCGGATCTAAATCGACGGCATAAACAGCGCCAGCCCCCAGTTTGGCGGCGGCAACGGCCAGGATGCCCGACCCGGTGCCCACATCAAAAACAATGTCACCGGGCTTTATGACATCTTCCAGGATACGGATGCACATGGCGGTAGTATGGTGCGTCCCCGTCCCAAACGCCATCCCCGGGTCAAGCTCAACGACGATTTCGCCTTCGGCTTGGTTATATTTTTCCCATGATGGTTTGATGACAATTTTTTCGCCCACTTTAATCGGGTGAAAATAGTTTTTCCACGAACTGGCCCAATCTTCTTCCTGCACTTCCTGCCAGTAAATATGCCCGCGCCCTTTGTTTAACTGATACCGGGAAAGTTCGTTGACCCGTGCCTCAAAGAGGCGGAGTTTGTCATCCAAATCATCGTCCATCGGCAAATAAGCTTTAACGGTAACAATTTCTGGGTTTTCCGCCTCCGGTAGATCGCAATAATCCCACGTGCCAGACCGGCGGTAGGCATTGATGACCTCCGGATCCTCGATAACAACCCCGCTGGCGCCTAACTCGTGAAAAATATTGGCCACCGCTTCGGTGGCCTCATGGGTTGTCTGAATACTGATTTCAGCCCACTTCAAGCATAATCGCCCCTTTTCAGTTACGATCCCAAAAAATCTTTGACCTTCTTAAAAAAACTCTTTTGCTCCGGATTGATATTTTCACCGCTCGCACGGGCAAACTCCATTAAAAGCTCGCGCTGACGTTCGGTCAGGTTCTTGGGAGTAACCACTTTTATCCGCACATGCTGATCACCGCGGCCATGGCCTCTAAGGTGCGGAATGCCTTTGTCCTTGAGACGAAAAGTCGTACCGGACTGAGTACCTTCGGGAATTTTAAGACTGACCTTTCCGTCCAGGGTGGGCACCTCGATTTCGTCACCTAAGGCAGCCTGCACAAAACTTATCGGCACTTCGCAAATGACGTCGCTGCCTTCACGTGTAAACAGTTTATGCGGTTTTACAAAAATATAAACATACAAATCTCCAGGCGGTCCGCCGCGTACACCTGCCTCCCCTTCGTAAGCGACACGCAAGCGGGATCCGCTGTCAACACCGGCGGGAATTTTGACTTTTATAGTACGCTTATTGCGTACTCTGCCCCGTCCCTGACAATCTTTGCAAGGCGTACGCACAATCTTGCCCTCGCCGCGACAGCGGGTACAGGTCTTCACGTTAACCATGCGGCCAAAAGGAGTATTTTGGACAATCTGCTGCTGCCCTGTACCGCGGCACTGCGGGCATGTCTCGGGATGGGTTCCCGGGGCGGCGCCGGAACCGTGACAAGTGGGACATTCTTCGGTACGGGGTACCTGAATTTCCTTCTCAACCCCAAAAGCGGCTTCTTCGAAAGAAATTTCCAGGTCATAGCGCAAGTCGGCGCCTTTTTCCGGGCCGGTGTGACGAGCGCCAAAACCGGCCTGACCGAAAAACATATCGAAAATATCACTGAACCCGCCGGCGCCAAACCCGCCAAACCCGCTAAAACCGCCTGCCCCGGCGCCTTGGCCGGGGTCAAAGGCGGCATGACCGAACTGGTCATACTGTGCCCGCCGCTCGGGGTCGGACAAAACTTCATAGGCTTCGTTTATTTCTTTAAATTTCTCCTCTGCCTCTTTAGGATTATCACGGTTGACATCAGGATGGTACTTCCGTGCCAGCTTGCGAAAGGCCTTTTTTATTTCGTCCTCGGTCGCCGTCCTGGGCACGCCTAATACTTCATAATAATCTCTTTTGCTCACAATTCACCATCCCAAACTTTGGCTCTCTACTTTTTGTTCTCGTCGTCTACTACCTTGTACTCTGCATCTACTACCTTGTCGTCGCTTGGGGTGCCTGCACCAGCCGCGCCCGGGCCAAATCCCTGAGCGCCCGGCGTGCCCTGACCGCCCGCTTGGCTATACACGGCGGCCGTCAGCTCATACAGCGGTTTGGTAAGCTCTTCGGTATCGGCCTTGATCTTCGCGATATCATTGCCCTTCAGGGATTCTTTTAGTTTGTCGATGCCTTTTTGCACTTTTTCCACCAGGGCTTTATCGGCCTTGTCGCCCATCTCCTTGATGGTTTTTTCGGCCTGGTACACGAGCGAGTCGGCATTATTGCGTATTTCGGCCTCCTCGCGGCGCTTTTTGTCTTCGCTGGCATGGGCTTCCGCTTCCTTGACCATCTGCTCGATTTCTTCCTTACTCAGGCCGCTGGAAGAAGTGATGGTGATCTTTTGCTCTTTGCCGGTACCAAGGTCTTTCGCCGATACATGGACAATACCGTTGGCATCGATGTCAAAGGTAACTTCAATGCGGGGAACACCGCGCGGTGCCGGCGGAATTCCCGAGAGTTCAAACCGGCCGAGCGTTTTATTATAAGCAGCCATTTCCCGTTCGCCCTGCAGGACATGAATCTCAACAGAGGACTGATTATCGGCAGCCGTGGAGAAAATCTGGCTCTTGGAAGTGGGAATGGTCGTATTGCGCTCAATAATCTTCGTAAACACGCCGCCTAGCGTCTCAATCCCCAAGGATAGGGGCGTTACATCGAGCAGCAGTACATCCTTGACTTCGCCAACCAGTACGCCGGCTTGAATAGCGGCGCCAATGGCCACACATTCATCGGGATTCACGCCGCGGTAGGGTTCTTTGCCCAGGAACTTTTTAATCGCTTCCTGAACAGCCGGAATACGGGTCGAACCGCCAACCAAAATAACCTTGTCGATATCTTTGGGCGTCAGTCCCGCGTCGCTCAAAGCCTGGCGGGTCGGCCCCATCGTCGCTTCAACCAGGTCGGCCGTCAGTTCTTCAAACTTGGCCCGGGTCAGGGTGACGTCAAGGTGTTTCGGCCCACTGGCATCGGCCGTAATAAACGGCAAGTTAATATTAGTGGTTAATACGCCGGACAGCTCAATCTTGGCTTTCTCCGCCGCTTCTTTGAGGCGCTGCATGGCCATGCGGTCTGCCGAAAGATCAATGCCATGCTCTTTCTTAAATTCAGCAATCAACCATTGCATAATACGCTCGTCAAAGTCGTCACCGCCCAAGCGGTTATTACCGCTGGTAGCCTTGACTTCGAAAACGCCGTCACCCAGCTCAAGAATGGATACGTCGAAAGTACCGCCGCCCAAGTCGAAGACCAGAATGGTGTGGTCTTCGCCTTTGTCAAGACCATACGCCAAGGCGGCCGCCGTCGGCTCGTTGATAATGCGCAGCACTTCCAGCCCGGCGATCGTACCGGCGTCTTTGGTAGCTTGGCGCTGGGCATCGGTAAAATAGGCCGGTACGGTAATGACCGCTTTTGTTACCTTTTCCCCGAGGTAAGCCTCGGCGTCTTGCTTGAGCTTTTGTAAAATCATGGCCGAAATTTCTTGCGGCGTATATTCTTTATCATCAATACGAACCTTGTGGCTCGTACCCATATGCCGCTTTATGGAAATAACGGTGCGTTCCGGATTAGAAACAGCCTGACGCTTGGCCAGCTGGCCAACCAGCCGCTCGCCTGTTTTGGAAAAGCCGACGACGGAAGGAGTCAACCGGCTGCCTTCGGCATTAGGAATAACAACAGGCTCGCCACCTTCCATAACCGCTACGACAGAGTTAGTAGTGCCCAAATCTATACCGATTACTTTAGCCATTTCTATTCCTCCTTAATTTATTAGGAATTGTTAACTACTTTGACCATGCTGGGACGAATGACTTTACCATGAACCATATAGCCTTTTTGCAGCACCTCAACTACCGTATTGTCCCGCCGATCAGGGTCTTCGACCCGCATGATCGCCTCATGATATTGAGGATCAAAAACGGCGCCCGCTGCTTCAATCGGCTGTACCCCCATCTTTTCCAAAGCCTGGATAAACTGGCGGTAAATCATTTCTACCCCGGCGCGGAGGGCCGCCGCGTCTTCCGTCGCCGTGGTGAGCGCCCGCTCAAAGTTATCCAGTACAGGCAAGAGCTGTAGCACAATGCCTTCAGTTACCACTTTGGCTAAATCCTCTTTTTCCTGACGGGTGCGGCGGCGGAAGTTATCAAAGTCGGCTTGCAGCCGCTTGAGCCGCTCCATCGTTTCTTCTTGAAGGCGGTTTTTCTCGGCGATAGAGGCAAGAAGCCGTTCCACGTCTTCCTGCTGGAAGCTAACCTCTTGGCTTTCTATCCCTTCCTGTTCTTTCGCTTCTGTTGAGTCTGCCCCCGCCGCCATTTGCGGCTGGGGTTCGGCCCCCGCCTGATTGATCGTCTCCTCGCGCTTTTCGCCCATGCTCACTACATTTCACCTCGTGCTTAAAAGTCCGGCATGCCGGCCGCGTCGTTGCCGGCCGCGTTTTTTCCGGCAGCAGCGCCTTCCTCTTTCTTTTTTATAATAGTATCAATACGCAGAATTGCCACTGCCACTTCGCCAGCTGCTTTAATGGCGTGCAGCTTAACAGGCACTGGATCGACGACGCCCCGCTCCAGCATATCGGCTACCTCGCCTGTGTCGCAATCAATGCCCAGCGAGTCACTGCCCTTGGCCGCCTGGGCTGCTATAACCTCCTCAACCTTTTCCAGCGGATTAAACCCGGCATTCTCGACAATTTGGGCCAGTGGCCGCTTTAAAGCATTAGTTACACAGTCCACACCATAAGCAGCCATGCCTTTAATTTCTTCCCGCGCTTTTTCCACCGCCCGGGCAAGGGCGATTTCGCAGGCGCCGCCGCCGGGAACGTAGCCGCCCTTAATTGCCGCCTGCACACTGGACGCGGCATCTTTCGCGATACGCTCGCGCTCACCCACAACTTCTTCGGTAGCCGCCCCCACTAAAATGGTGGCCATCGGCTTGCCTTGGCCGCCAAGGATACGGACATGCTCGAGCTTCTCGTCTTCGTAGACGCGCTCGGCATAGCCGAGATATTTCTCAATATCGGTAAGGTCTTTCTTCAGGCCGGTGCGTTTCATCATTCGCGCCCCGGTATGCTCAGCCGCCCGCCGCAGATCTTTGGCCGGCACACGCTGGATAACCATTACGCCGGCATCGGTCAGAATTTCGTCGGCGTCATCATGGACGCCCCGGTCAACAAGCACGAGCCTGACCCCAAGGTCAACGATTTTACGCACATTCCGCTTGAACTCATCTTGAAGCTCTATGTACCGTTTAAAACCTGACTCGGTGCTAAGAGCTTCATCGCCGATTTCCTCCGGCTCGAGCGCATCGTCAATGATCAGCACCTTGACGTCCGTAAGTTCTTCCGGCATTTCTTTGTTCATGCGCTCTTTATCAACGATGACGCCCATGAATACTTCATTTTCGGCGCCTTCTTCGGCCGTAATGATATCCGAAAGTTTAAAGTTTGGTTCGCATAATTTTTCTACACCAATAAGGCGTGCTGCGGCTACCACCAGGTCGGCGATATCCGCATGTTCCCGGCCGGCAATCATGGCGATATTCCGCAAAACAGGATCGTTTAAATCGGTTACCTTGCGGCCCCGCCGCTTTATTTCCTCAATCGCCCGGGCGACGCCGTGCCGGACCCCTTCGATGACCCGGGCCACCGGGACGCCCCGCAATACCTGATTGACACCTTCGGCAACAAGCCCGCCGGCCATGATGGTTGCCGTTGTTGTTCCATCTCCCACCTCGGCCTGTTGGGCTTTAGCAATATTAATCAGCATCTTGGCGGCAGGATGGTTTACATCCATCTTGTCTAAAATGGTTACTCCGTCATTGGTAATAATGACTTCGCCAAAACGGTCCACGAGCATGGTATCGAGCCCTTTCGGGCCAATCGTTCCCTCAACGGCCGCCGTAATGGCCCGTACCGCGTTAGCATTGGTAAGCAGCGCCGCGAGACGTTCATCTACTTCCGCGCCGCTGCCAGCTTGCTTAAGATTCATATAGCCAATTCCTCCCATAGGTACGGGCGGCATTTATGCCGCCCTAAATTCCGTATTTTTTCAAGATTTGTCCCAAATGCCGATGCATGAATTCCAGCACCGACATGATTCGACCGTATTCCATGCGAGTAGGACCCAAGACAGCCACTGTGCCAACTACCTGTCCGTCGACGCGATAGGTAGCTTGCACCATGCTGCAGTCATGAATGCCGGTATATTTGTTCTCCCCGCCGATGGTGACAACCACTCCGTCGCTTTCCTGCATATGCAGGATATCGACCAGAAGCTGCTCTTCTTCCAGCATGGCCAGCAAAGCTCTGACCTTATCCACATCGCGGAATTCCGGCTGGTCCAAAACCTGGGTAGTTCCGCCGGTATACACCCGGTCTTTTCTTTCTACCGCCAGCGCATCCTTAATAAACTCTAACGCTGTTTCAAAAAGAGCGCGGTTGGGGATAATATCGTGCTTAATTTCCCGCAAAAGGGAAGATTTTATCCGGTCAAAAGCCAGACCGGCCAGCCGCTCGTTGATGGCACCAGCAATTTTCTGTAGTTCCGGAAAGGCGATACCATTAGGTATTTCAATAATTTTGTTTTCCACAAAACCGGTATCGGCAACGACAACAAGAATGGCGCGACGCTCGTCCAGCGGCAAAAACTGCATATATTTGAAGGCACATTGTGAAAACTGCGGCGCAAGCACCAAGGAAATATTGCGGGTGATGCGCGACAGAATTTTCGCCGTTTCCTGGAAGACCTCTTCCAGCCGCCGCACCTTTGTTTGATACCAGCGCTCAATCAGGGCAATTTCTTTTTCCGACAGCGGTTGAGGCGCCAGCAAACAATCAACATAAAAACGATAGCCTTTGGCCGAAGGTATACGGCCGGCAGAAGTGTGGGGCTGTTCGAGATAGCCTAATAGTTCTAAATCGGCCATTTCATTGCGAATAGTAGCCGGACTGACCCCCAAGTTGTACTTGCGGGCAATTGTGCGCGACCCCACCGGCTCAGCGGTAGAAATATAATCATCGATAATGGCCTGAAGAATTTTCCGCTTTCTCTCGTCCACCCCTTGCACCTCCTCTTGTTAGCACTCGTTCGATTAGAGTGCTAATACCTAATTAAAACATACCACCATGACCTGCTGCTGTCAAGATAATCCTGTAAATTCAAGCCTTGTCCGGCAAAAAGGACGAAAAAACAATATTACCGAATTTCATCCCCAAGTCGGTGAGGCGCAGCCTGTTGCCGCAGCGTTCTACCAGCCCGCGCTGCGCGAGCGTGTCAATAGTGGCGCGGTACGCATCCCAAAAAGAGATACCGAAACGTTCCTGGAATATTCCGCTATCAAGCCCAGCGGCGGTGCGCAGGGCCAGAAAAATAAATTCGGCAATCTGCGTTTGTCTATCCAATACTTCCCGCTCCTGTATGGCCAAAGCACCCTTGCGCTGCGCCTGGATATATTCTGTCACGTGGGGTGTATTAGCCCAACGCACTCCGTCTACGAAAGAGTAAGCGGCGGCGCCTAGCCCCAAGAAAGGCTGATAGTGCCAATATTTGAGATTATGGCGGCATTCGTAGCCTGGCAGGCAGTAGTTGGAAACTTCATACCGGCAGTAGCCCGCCTGCCGTAGAAAGGCAGCCGCAAAGTCGTACATTGCTTCTTCCTCGGTCTCATCAGGCAGAGCAAGCTTACCGGCAGCATGGCTTACAGCGAAAGGGGTGCCATCCTCTACTTTCAGGCCGTACACCGAAAGGTGTGGCACCCCAAGTTCTGTAGCCCGGCTTAGACTGTCCGCCACGTCCGCCTGGCGCTGCTCGGGCAGGCCATACATTAAATCAAGGTTGATGTTGTCAAAACCGGCGGCTCGCGCCAGTTCAACAGCCTCAATCCCCTGCTCAGCCGTGTGAACGCGCCCGAGCAGGGGCAAAAGGCGCGGAACAAAGGTCTGAACACCGAAACTCAGGCGATTTACCCCCCAAGACCGCAGGGCCTTAAGGAGCGGCAAATTTACCGTGCCCGGATTAGCTTCGACGGTGATTTCAACGGCCGGTTCCAGCGAAAAAGTGGCAGTAAGACTGGCAAACAGCCGGCCTAAGAGTTCGCCTGGCAGTACAGTAGGCGTGCCGCCGCCAATATAGACGGTGTCAACAACCCAGCCGGAAAAGCGGCTTTTTTGCTCGGCAATTTCCCGGCACAAAGCGTCAATATAGTCCTGATACAGGTGCGTTAGATTGTCATAAGAAGGAAAGTCGCAATACAAGCACTTTTGCCGGCAGAAAGGAATATGGATGTAAAGCCCGAGTTTCATGGATCAATCCATTTTCAAAATCGCCATAAAGGCTTCCTGCGGCACTTCTACGCTACCAACCTGTTTCATGCGCTTTTTGCCTTCTTTTTGTTTTTCCAGCAGTTTGCGCTTACGGGTAATATCGCCGCCGTAGCATTTGGCAAGCACGTCCTTGCGGAGAGCGCGAACCGTTTCACGAGCAATGACCTTATTGCCAATCGCCGCCTGAATAGGGATTTCGAACATTTGCCGTGGGATAATTTCTTTCAGTTTTTCCGCCAGCTGCCGCCCGCGCGCCTGGGCCCGGTCGCGATGGACAATTATGCTCAGGGCATCAACGGGGTCGCCGTTGAGCAAAATATCCAGCTTGACGAGGTTGGACGCGCGATAGCCAATGAGCTCGTAATCAAGTGACGCGTAACCCCGGGTCGCTGACTTAAGACGGTCAAAATAGTCATAAATAATTTCGCTAAGCGGTAGTTCATAAGTCAACATCACACGCGTCATATCAAGGTACCGCATATCTTTAAACTCGCCGCGTTTTTCCTGCGACAGCTCCATAACCGCCCCCACAAAGTCATTGGGAACGATAATACTGGCACGAACATACGGCTCTTCAATATGGTCAATTTCTTGCGGCGCAGGCAGCCGTGCGGGATTGTCGATATCCAAAATTTCCCCGTTTGTCTTGTATACTTTGTAAATTACGTTCGGCGCCGTAGTTATCAGCGTCAAGTTATACTCGCGCTCCAGGCGCTCCTGAATGACGTCCATATGCAATAGCCCCAAAAAGCCGCAGCGGAAACCAAATCCCAACGCAACGGAAGTTTCGGGTTCAAAGACAAGCGAGGCGTCGTTCAGCTTGAGTTTTTCCAGCGCGTCGCGCAAGGCGTCATAATCGGAGCTGTCTACCGGATACAAGCCGCAATACACCATGGGCGTAATCTTGCGGTAACCAGGTAGCGGCTCGGTGGCCGGATTGTCAGCATCGGTAATGGTGTCCCCGACGCGCGTATCTTTGACGTTTTTTATGCTGGCGGCAACGAAGCCCACCTCACCGGGCCCCAGTTGGTCCACGTTGGCTAAGTAAGGACGGAATACCCCTACTTCGGTGACTTCGAACTTTTTATCGGTCGCCATCATTTTAATCTTCATACCGGGAGCGATTTTACCATCCATTACCCGCACATAGGCGATGACCCCTTTATACGAATCAAAATGCGAATCGAAAATAAGCGCCCGCAGAGGTTTGGTGGCATCGGTGCGCGGCGGCGGAATTTTTTTAACGATGGCCTCCAGCACATCTTCAATGCCAATGCCCGCCTTGGCGCTGACCAGTACGGCTTCCGACGCGTCGAGACCGATTACATCCTCGATTTCCTGCTTGACCTTTTCCGGATCGGCGTTGGGAAGGTCAATTTTGTTGATAACCGGGATAATTTCCAGGTTGTGTTCAAGGGCCAAATAGACGTTGGCCAAGGTTTGGGCCTCAATACCCTGGGATGCGTCAACGACGAGCAATGCTCCTTCACAGGCCGCCAAGCTGCGCGAAACCTCATAAGTAAAGTCAACGTGTCCCGGTGTGTCGATAAGGTTAAGCATATAAGTTTGTCCGTCCCGGGCGGTATAATTAAGCCGGACAGCCTGGGCCTTAATGGTAATGCCGCGTTCGCGTTCCAGCTCCATCTGGTCCAGCACCTGATCCTCCATTTCCCGTTCAGACAGCGCACCGGTATATTCTATTATGCGGTCAGCAAGGGTCGACTTACCGTGGTCAATATGCGCGATAATGGAAAAATTGCGGATATGCGACGTATTCATTGCAGGCTCCTCTCGAAAACGTACATAGGTTGCTTCCAATAATTATATCATTGGCTGTTTAGCGCCTGCAAGCCTCTGGGAAACACTACCCTCCTTCGCCAGGCGGCGAAAAGCCGGATAATGGTTTAAGAAGTCCGGCGAGCCGATCTCGCCATTCACGCATTAATTGGCCGGCTAGCGTTAAATAGGGGCGTAGCGTGGCAGCATACTTTTCCAGGTCGCGTTTGGTCTTGATTGCTTCAGCTACAAATTGATCCCGCCAGGTCTTTAACCAATAGACGGTCTCGTTGAGATCCAGATAAACCACGGTAGGCAGGGTCAGCCGGGTACTATTGTATTCAAAGATTATTTCCCCACCGGTAGACTTTATCTTCCCGACCGGGTAAAGCGCCGAAAATTTGGCCGCCTGGCCAAATAAGTAAACCCCATATCCCCCATTTTCCCGGCGAACGTTTACGACCTGAACAAAATTGCGATGCTGGGTCATATTATTCATCTGATATTCCGCCGCCGAAACACCGGCAATAATAACGGCCAGCATAACGAGCAGCCCCCGCAGGATGACCTTCGCATCGGCTAGACTCAACCGGACTAACATCTGTCGCCCTCCTCCCTACCAAATAAACATGTCACGAGCAGGGCAAGTTTATACATTCCCAAAAAAACTCCCCCTAAAAGGCGCTGTCGGCCCTCCAGAGGGACTTTCCGGTTAATTATTATTCTCCGCGATAATTTCCGCCAGCACATCGCCAAACAACTCGATACTGCGCATGGCTTCCTCCTTGCTGTTGTCTTGGCATCCTACCTCAATCAGCAGGGCGCGGGGATGAAGGTGCTGATTGTAACGCCAGTCAACAAGCTGAATACCCCGCGATAACCCTGGGAAGTGTTGGTTGAGCTTAGCATCAATTAATTTAGCAAAGGCGTGGTTTTGCTGCCAATGGGGCTGAACCAGATCTTGCTGTCCGGTTGCCACAACGATGGTAATTCGCGCTAAGGTCACGCCATTAATCTCAGCAACTGAATTTTCTCGCTTATCGGCGTCCCGGTGAATATCAAAAATCATTTGGATGGAGGGATGGTCGGCCAGCATTTTCTTTACCGTATTTTCCGATGGACCGTAAGCTTTCATAAAGCTTGGATAATCATGAACGGCCGTGCTGTGGACCGCTTTGATACCATGCTTATCTAAGCGGGCGGCAAGCGCTCTGCCCACATCGACAATATCCCCCGTCTGTCCACCGCGTTTATGGGTAACACCTGAACTGGGAACAAACGATTCGGAAGTGTGTGTATGGTAGATACCAACCAGCGGCTTTCCAGGCAACAAAAAAGTCTGCGGATCGAACTTGGGAAAATTGGGCAGACTTTTCGCGCTCACCATGGGGGTGCTTGATTTAACTGCGGCAAGCAGCGGAATTTCCATCCGCAGCAAAGACTTGCTGTCGCCGATATCTATATTGGTAAGAAATAAAACAATCCTCCCTAAAAAGGTTTGCGGCGTTAGCTCTACCGCAACCTTTACGGGCTGTGCCGTTTTTGATATTCCTGGAATACTGGCAAAAAATATTTCCCGCCATTTAGGGGTTTCCGTGCCGGCACTGGTACTAACCGGCAGCGCCGCCGCATGAAACGTCCAGTATCCTGCCGCAATAACCAAGAACAAAGTTGCAACACACAAAGTAATATAAAGAGGTTTTATTTTGGAATGGTATCGCCGCCGTCTGCTCAAACTTGCTGCCCCCTGTCTTGTGTTTACATACAATGTATATGCTTGACGGCAAAGCGATATTACTTCCTTCCTACCCGCTAATGGAGGTAAAGGTGAATATTTTCGTAGTCAATGTGAGGGTGCATTGCCTGGTTGATACCCCCAGCCACCACATTGGCGATGTCGTTAATAAGACGGTCGATTTCTTTTGGTGTCACCATGAGATCGCCCAACGTGTCAGGCAGCACCTGACGAACAATAATCTGCCGGTCCTGGTCGGTTAGATTGGCCATGCTCCGGAAATAGCGGGCAAAGGCGGCATGTTCCTGTAGGGTGGCGATGGTATCCATGGCGATGGTGGAAGCGTGGACCACGGTAGGAACACCGATAGCAATGACCGGCACCCCAAGGGATTGCTGCGTAAGGCCAAAGCGTTTGTTGCCTACGCCGGAACCAGGATGAATACCTGTATTGGCAATCTGCACGGTGGTTATGACGCGATGGCTGGATGCCGCCGCAAGGGCATCGATGGCTATGACCACATCAGGCTTTACGCGGCTTACGATACCCTGGATAATCTCGGCGGTCTCCATACCGGTTATGCCGAGCACGCCGGGAGCAATGGCACACACGGAACGGACACCGTCTTTTAACTCAGGCGATAGCATTTCCTGGAGATGTCTGGTAACAACAATTTTATCTACCGCCCGGGGCCCCAATGCATCAGGGGTCACATTCCAGTTTCCCAGCCCCACCACCAAAGCTGTGCTATTACGCGGCAGCTGTACGAGCTGTCCCAGTTCCTGAGCCAGAAAATTCATGACTTTTTTCTCAAGAGGCGTATTTTTGTACCGTAGTCCAGGCGCTTCAATAGTAATATATGTACCCTGCAATTTGCCCATCATCCGTTCCGCCTCAGGCGTGGTGATGTTAACCCGGGTAATAAGCACATCCTCGTCTTCAGACGTTTCGACAATGACGCCAGGTATATCTTCCCGCACGCGGCGGGTTAAAACCTCTCTTGCTTCCAGCGCCAAGTCTGTTCGCGGGGTAAAAGTTGCCTGCTGCATATCCTTCCTCCTCGGCTTAATCGTCTACCTATCCATTTTCTGATGAAATTAGCGTGTCCGGAACAAAAAAAGGCTATACAGGATCTGCTATGCTAACACCAAGGACCTGGAGAGAATTTTGTGTAGTCTGGGAATTGTTGCTTGCATTTTAGTTTTGTCCATGCTAAAATGTTTTAAGCGACACGGTCAAAGGAGGTGAAACACTTGCCGAATATCAAGTCTTCCATTCGCAGCGTAAAAACCGATGCGGAACGCCGCGCCCGCAACTTCCCGGTGAAAACCGCTATTCGTACCATTTCCCGCAAAGTTGCCGAAGCGGTTCAAGCCGGCCAAGTAGAAGAGGCTAAAACCCTCCTGACCAAAGCCAGCAGCATAATCGACAAAGCCGCCGCTAAAGGCGTTATTCATAAAAATGCCGCGGCCCGGAAGAAATCTCGTCTGGCGCAAAAAGTTAACGCACTGGCCCAATAATACGAAATCCCTGTTCCTAGAAGAACAGGGATTTTATTATTTATCGGCATAAATCGATTATAATCTTGTCCAAGCTAAAAGCGCCGGCCCGGCCGGACTTAAAAGCGCGGTCCGCGGCCGCTAATGCCACGACCGCTTCCTTCAGACGCCCGACGGTAAACTGCCGGCTTTGGCGAGCAAGTTTTTCGCCTACAAAGGGATGAATACCCAGTTTTTCCGCGATCTCGCGCGCCCCCAACCCCTTTTCGGCTAATTCTTTGGCCTGCCACAGCATCCTCACCTGGCGGGCCAAAAGAGCCACTAACCGCACCGGGTGCTCGCCTATTGCCAATTGGTCGGATAATAATGAAAGGGCCTTGCTGACCTGTTTCTGGGTTATAGCGTCAACGAGCGCAAAAACGGAAACTTCTGGTACGGCTGACAGAACTTCCGCCAAATCCTGGCGCGTAATCACCGTGCGGTTCTCTGTATACAAGGCAAGTTTGGCAAGTTCCCCCGCTAAAAAACCGAGCGATACCTGCGGCATCATACTAACCGCCGCCAAAAGGTGTTCCAAGGCATCAGGGGCGATCTTCTTGCCCGCTGCCGCCAGCTTGTCTACGAGCCATCCGCGCAGTTCCTTTACCTTTAGCGGCGCAAGTTCGACCGCTGCCCCTCGTTCTTCTATGGCTTTGAACAATTTACGCCGTTTATCCGCCTTCTCGGTTGTCTGAAAAATAAGCAGGGTGTATTCCGGCAAGTTAAGTACCAACCTGAGGATACGTTCGGCATCGCGGTCGCCAACGTCGCCTTCGTCGGTATTTTTGCGACCGGCCCGGAACAAAGCCGTTTCCCTGACGACTACGACATTTTTGCCGCCCAAAAATGGCGCCGTTTCCACCACGGCCGTCAATTCGGCCGGCGCCGGGTCGCCATCAAATATAATGAGATTGGTTTCCCGCTCCGCCGGCGATAGAGCGGTGTTTATAATAGCCGCTTCTATCTCCCGGGCAAGGTAGACTTCCTCGCCGTGCAAAAGATAAACCGGCAGCACCCGGCCTGACCGGATCTGCCGCACTGCTTCTTGATAATTCATCGCTGTCCTCCCCTATTTGGGCCGGCTGCAGGGCCATTGCTTGCATAAGCACTCACCGTAAGCGTCTTGCCATCTGTAGTAAATAATACGGCACCATCCCGATCCGTACGGTAAACTTTGACGCCCTGGCTGTCCAGGCGGGCCAGCGTCTCCGGGTGCGGGTGCCCAAAACGGTTTTGATAACCAACGGATATTACGGCATACTGTGGCGACAGGGCGGCGAGAAATTCCGGTGAGGTTGACGTTTTCGAACCATGGTGTCCGACTTTTAAAACGCTGCAGGGCGCGAGACCACTGGCTACCAGGACCGTCTCCTGCGCCTTTTCCAGATCGCCGGTAAGCAAAAAACTATGACGACCGTAATCCACCCGGACGACAACGGAAGCTTCATTCCTGGCGGCGCCGCCAACCGGCGCATGAACAACTGTTAGGGAAACACCGTCGATAATAATATTTTGCCCGGTAAAGGCCGGAACGGCAACCGCGGCTTTCTTGCCCCTCAGAAAAGCCTGCATCGCCGGCGAAATCCGCTCCTCTTGCGCCACCAGGGCCGTTCTGACCGGCAGGGACGCAGCGATAGCGGCAGCGCCGCCGGCGTGATCGCTATGGCCATGGGTCAAAATCAGATAATCAAGAGCCCGGATGCCGTGATGGCGAAGATAAGGCAGCACCACCTGTTCACCGACGTCAAAACCGTCGACATCGCCGCTTTTGCCACCGGTATCTACTAATATGGCCCGCCGGTGCGGCGTTGTTATTAAAGTAGCATCACCCTGCCCAACATCGATAAAATGGACCCTGACGGGTCGGGGATACCACAAAGCAACAGCAAGGCAGACAGCGGCCACCAGGCCAGCCACTGCGACCGCCTGGGGCCACTGCCGTACCACCGCCGGCAGGGATGGCAAAATGCCAAACCGGTACCCGTACACCCAGGCTATAAAAAAATAATATATGAGACCGGCCCAAATTGTAAAGGGCGGCAGATAAACAACACCGCCGGGCATAGCGGCCAAAAATGCGGCCAGCTGCACCACGGCGCCGATTGCCAGCCCGCACAAGGCCAAGAGGACTTTTGCTCCCCAGCCGGTAAACAGACTGACCAGGCATGCCGCCAGACCCAAAATTACTACACCCTCCACAAGGGGAACAATGATAAGATTGGCGAGAAAAGCGCTTAAGGACAAAGTATTGAAATACCAGGCCAGAAAAGGCAGTACGCCTAGCTGGGCCGCCAGCGTCACCGCAAACGGCCCGGCCAGCACCCCCGGTAAAAATGAGGTCAATACCGTCAAGGTCTTACGGTAAAGAAAAACCAGTCCGGCCGTAGCGGCGAACGACAGTTGAAAACTGATATCATAAAGCAGGGCAGGTTGAACGGCTAGCATAGCCAGAGCCGATAAGGACAATGCCGTGGGCGCATCCTGTTCCCGGCCGGCGGCCAGCGCCGCTAACGCCGTTAGTCCCATCAAACCCGAACGGACCACCGGTGGAACCAGGCCCGCCAGCATCATATAAAAAAGAACCGTCACCGCCGCCAGGGCGGCACTAAAACGTGGGCGTAACCTGAGTACCCTGCCCAGCCACAGGGCTACCCCGGCCGCTAAAGCGATATGTGTTCCCGATACCGATAAAATATGGATTATGCCGGTTGCGGCGAAGTCGGCAATGACTTCTTTCTTGATTCCCTCATAGCCGCCAAAAACAAGCCCGGTAAGAATCGCCGCATCGCCGGGCGGCAAGGCGGCGGCGATTTGCCCTTTCAGCGCCTGGCGCCACGCATGTAGCCGCCCGTGCCAGGATAAAGCCGGCGCCGGTGTAACTACCACTTTGCCGGGAGAAAGGAGTATTGCCGTAATGCCCTGACGTTTAAGCGCGGCTGCCCAATCAGCGGCACCGGGATTTTGATAGCCGCGGGGCGCAGCTATTATCCCGGAAACAGTAATCTTGTCGCCGTATCCCGCCACCTTCTGGTTCGCCGGCTGGCGGACGGTCACGATAATGCCGCCCCTAACCGTTTTACAATCCTGCTCCGTTTGAACCGACTCGGTCTCCAGGCGGTACCGCACTTTCACCTGGTCGTCGCCGACCGGCGTTACGCGCGGCGGTTCGGCGACCATACCGGATAAGACCACGCTGTTTCCGGCATAGCGGCTGATATCATTCGCCGGCAGCATATCGGCATGCAGAAAGCGGACGATCCCGGCCACAAAAAACAGCCCGGCCAGCAGCCAGGCCGCACGGGCGGGGCTGCGGCTTGCCTGCCAGGCAGCAGCCAGCAAGAACGCAATAAAGGAAATAGCCAGTACCGGCCAGGGCCAGTTGGCTAGATCAGCTGCCCATATTCCGGCAGCAAACGCGGCAGTTATGAAAAGCGTAAGATTCCGCATCGCTCGCGTTACAAAGAAATTTTATCTTTAATTTGATTAAATTTGGCTTCGCCAATTCCCGGCACTTTCTTTACTTCTTCCAGATCCTTAAAACCGCCGATACTTTGGCGGTAGTCTATAATCCGCTGGGCCAGCGCCGGCCCGATCCCTGGCAGTTTGTCCAGTTCGGTAGCGCTGGCCGTGTTGACGTTCACCTTGCCGGCACTGCCGGCTGGGTTAGATCCGCCGGGTCCGGCCGCCAGCACTACTGTCGGCACATGAACATGCATTCCGTCTTTTAATGGCTGGGCCAGGTTTATCCGGGTACTGTCGGCCCCAGCGGCGAGCCCGCCCGCGTAATTCACGGCATCCAATACCCGTCCCCCGGCCGCCATCTTGAAAACACCGGGTTTATTCACCGCACCACTGACGTAAATGACTACCTCGTCTGTCCGTGATTGGGCCGTCACAACCGGCCCACCGGCGACCGTTTCCGTTACCGTAGTCTTTTGCCAGTAATGATAAAAACTGCCGGCAACAATCAACGCTGCCATCAGCAAGATAATGACCAGCCGTTTCTGCACCCCGTCCACTTACCCTTCCCCCTTGGCGATAATGCAGCTATATTTCTCCAAATTTATCCATATTTCCTCTTTCGTCACTTATTTTAGCACCAGCGCGCGAGCCCCCTGTTAGTTGCAGGACAAGCACTCCGGCAAGAATAAGCAGGCCGCCAAGGCCCTGCATAACCGTAATCCTTTCTCCCAGTAACAAGGCAGATAACAGCACCGTAATTACCGGTTCAAAAGTGCTGATAATAGAAGCATTGGTCGCGCCTATCCGGTACATGCCGGCAAAAAAGCCGAGAATCCCAATACAAGTTGCAAAAACGGCAATCCCAAAAATGGCAAGCCAACCTTGCAGCGAAAGCTTCCACATAAGGGTGCCGCTAAGGGTACCGCCGATCATAAAGACAACAGCCGCCGCTGTGCAAACGTAGACAGTGGATACCAGCGGATCAATCCCTTTGAGCAGCCGGTTGCCGGCAACAATATAACAGGAATAAACCAAGGCTGAACCAAGACCAAATGCGGCGCCAGTTATGTTAAGACCAGTCAAGGATACGCCGAGCACCAGTACGAGACCGGTAAAACAAATAATCAACGCCCCCACCTTTCGCCAGCTGAGCACCTCGTCCCCGACTAGATAGGACAAGATACTGACCAACGCCGGATAAGTATATAAAATTATTCCGGCAAGGCTGGCCGGCAAGTAAAGTACCGTAAGGGCAAATAGTGTTGACATAAGATCATAGCCAATGCCCCCCAGTAAGCAAAGCTGCACGGCCTGCTTGCCGGTTACCCGAAAGTCAAGGCCGCATAGCCGGATGATGGCCCAAAAAAGCAGCGAAGCGATCGCAAAGCGATAGGCCAAAACGGTGACCGTATTGGCGCCGGCCGCATATGCAATTTTAATAAAGATGGCCAGGGTGGCAAAACCGCAGGCCGAAAATATTATCATCAGAACCCCGACTGTCTGTGCATTCAAAGCCATACCTCCTGAAGCATTGCAAGCTACTTTATTCGTTATAGATGGCTAAATCTTCCTCTTAAGTAAAAAATTAAAAGTAAAAATGCCGGCTTGGTAACAACCAGGCCGGCAAATATTTTATCTTACCACAATGTTCACCAGTTTTTGCGGCACACAAATCACTTTCACAATTTGTTTGTCCGCTACCAACGCCCTTACCCGCTCCTGCGCCAGAGCAATTGTTTCCAGTTCTTTCGCGTCCAGACCGACGGGAACCTTGATTTTATCCCGCACTTTACCGTTGATTTGCAAAACGATTTCCACTTCGTCAACCCTGATGGCTTCCGGATCAAAACCGGGCCATGCCTGCTTATGAACACTGCCCTGGGCAATGGTCTGACTCCACAGTTCTTCGGTAATATGTGGGGCAAAAGGCGCGAGCAGCCGGAGAAGGGCAGAAAGGGCTTCGCGCACCAGGCCGGGATTGGGCGCCGCTGTCTGCTCCCGGAAGGCGTATAACGCGTTTACCAGTTCCATAATGGCGCTGATGGCAGTATTGAAATTGAAGCGTTCCCCAATATCCTCCGTAACTTTTTTAATCGTACTGTGCAGTACCCGCCGCAGCTCGCGTTCTGCCGGGCCAAGGGCCGCGGGGTCATAACTTTCGTCAGCAGCGGCGGCAACAGGCGCGTAGTGATGGACAATCCGCCACAACCGTCCTAGGAACCGGAAGGCCCCTTCCACGCCCTGGTCGCTCCACTCCAGGTCTCTTTCCGGCGGGGCGGCAAAGAGGATAAAGAGTCGGGCCGTATCAGCGCCGTATTTGCCGATGATTTCCTCCGGCGATACAACATTACCTTTCGACTTCGACATTTTGGCGCCGTCTTTGATAACCATGCCTTGAGTCAGCAAATTCTTAAAGGGCTCGTTCACATTAATAAGCCCGGCATCCTTAAGCACCTTGGTAAAGAAGCGCGAATACAATAAATGTAATATGGCATGCTCAATGCCGCCGATGTATTGGTCCACGGGCATCCAATAATTGGCTTTGGCCGGATTAAAGGCCTCAGTATCGCTGTGCGGGCTGGTATAGCGGTAGTAGTACCAGGAAGAGCAAATGAAAGTATCCATGGTATCTGTCTCCCGGCGGGCTTTACCGCCGCACCGCGGACAAGTACAGTTGACGAATTCTTCCACCTGGGCCAGTGGGGAAACGGCGCCGGTTGCAAAGCTGACATTCTCCGGCAGCATTACCGGCAAATCCTCTTCGGGAACAGGCACCACGCCGCATTCGGGGCAATAAATAATCGGGATAGGCGCGCCCCAATAACGCTGACGGGATACTAACCAGTCGCGCAGCCGGTAATTGATACGCCGCTTGCCCAGACCTTTCTCCTCCAACCAGTCGGCGATGGCTGCTTTGCCCGCCTCGTTGTCCAGGCCGGTGAACTGCCCGGAATTAACCATCACCCCTGGACCGTCATAAGCGCCGGTCATGCTTGCCAGATCCAATTCAGCACCCTTAGGCTGGATAACGATGCGTTTGGGCAGATTATATTTGGTCGCAAACTGCCAGTCCCGTTCATCGTGGGCCGGGACACCCATAACGGCTCCCGTACCGTAATCCACAAGAACATAGTTGGCAATCCAAATGGGCACCTTTTCGCCATTGAACGGATTGACGGCATAAGCGCCGGTAAATATTCCCTCTTTTTCCGTTTCGGCGGAAGTCCGGTTAATTTCGCTCATATTGCGGATGCGCTCGATAAAGGCACGCACTTCGCGTTCATGCGGCTTGCCGGCGATCAGCTTGTCCACCAGCGGGTGCTCGGGGGCCAAGACCACATACGTCACCCCGAAGGCGGTATCATGACGCGTAGTGTAAACCGTGATCTTCTCACCCGCTTCAGGAACGTCGAAGCTGAATTCAACCCCTTCGCTGCGGCCAATCCAGTTTTCCTGCATAACTTTTACCCGCTCCGGCCAGCCCTTGAGCTCTTTGAGGTCTTCGAGCAGCCGGTCAGCATAGTCGGTAATCTTAAAGAACCATTGTTCAAGCTCTTTTTTGACGACTACGGAATCGCACCGCCAGCAACGTCCGTCTACCACCTGTTCATTGGCCAGTACCGTGTTGCAGTCATTGCACCAGTTAACCGCTGCCTTCTTTTTATAAGCTAAACCGCGATGGTAAAAAAGCAGAAACAGCCATTGCGTCCAGCGATAGTAATCGGGATGGCAGGTCGCCACTTCCCGGTCCCAGTCGTAAGAGAGGCCGAGTTCCTGTTGCTGCCGCCGCATATTAGCAATATTGTCCCATGTCCATTTCGCGGGATGAATGCCGTGTTTGATAGCGGCGTTTTCCGCCGGCATGCCAAAAGCGTCCCAACCCATGGGATGCAGGACATTATAGCCTTGCATCATTTTAAAACGGGCAATCACGTCGCCAATGGAATAGTTGCGTACATGGCCCATATGCAAGTTGCCGGAAGGATATGGAAACATCTCGAGCACATAATACTCCGGCTTTTGCCGGTTCATTTCACAGGCAAAAGCTTTTTCCTCTGCCCAAACCTTTTGCCATTTTGCTTCAATTTCACGGGGGTTGTAGCGTTCGTTCATGCTGACCTCCTGTCTGAATTTGTATATTAAAAAACGCCCCACGGCTGATGCAGCCAGGGACGAAACTAGTTCGCGGTACCACCCTGTTTGGCAGCTATCGCTGCCCGCTCTAGAACCGTTAACGCCGGTCAGCCGTCAGTCGCTAATTCCCTTCACGACCGCTCCTCGGCAGTGAGTTCAGCACACCGATAGGTTGGCTCGCATCATCCGCCAACTTTCTGGACTATCTTTATGTGCTTACTACCCTGCGTCTTTGGATTATCGTCTACCATTATATAGCAGCGTAAAACAAAAGTCAACAAAACCACTGGTTTTCAGGGAGTTCTAAGGCGGAAATTCATTCATAAAATGATTGCAGGGGAGGTGGATTATGTATAAGTTAATTATTGGCACCGTCCGGGTTACCGTCGCCGATGATAATATCAGCCGCAGCGACGCCATCACCGCGGCCAAAAAGGCCATTGCCGCCGCCAGTCAACAGGGCAAGCTGCTTAGCCATGTCGAAATTGACTTGGGAAACAGTGGGCTTGAAATCAAGACGACGGAAAAAACCGGAACCAGAATAACCCGTAAGACACTAAAGCAAAGCATGCTGGACGGCATGCACGCGGCAATTCGCGAAAAACTCTATCCTACCGGCGCCTTTGCGCAGAAAGACGTATGGTATGACGGCGATACAGGGCAGGAATGGCACGGTACAGAAGTGGAAACGGCTCGCAGCGAACTCCTCGCCAAATTCGCCGAATGGTCAAAAACGATATGATATTATGTAGAAGCCCGCAATTAGCGGGCTTTATTTCTGGTTCCGCCCGGTTTTGACCAAGGCCGTAAATGCATCCACCACAACCGGATCAAACTGCCGGCCCTTTTCCCGGATAATATTATCGATGGCCGTATTTACATCGGCTTTTCCCCGGTAGGTCCGTCCCACCGTCATGGCGTCAAAAGCGTCAACCACTGACAGAATACGGGAGCCCAGCGGAATTTCCTCGCCACACAGACCGTCCGGATAGCCCTGGCCATCATAACGCTCGTGGTGATGACGAATAATGGGCGCCGCTGCCTGAAAAGCGGCGATACCCTCCACAATATCGGCGCCGACAATCGGATGGCGGCGGATGATCGCATAATCATCCCCGGTAAGTGGTTCCATTTTGCTAAGAATATTGGCGGGAATAACGATCTTGCCGATATCGTGGAGAATCGCTGCCGTGGCCAGCACTTCCATATCCTCCGGCGTTAAATTAAGAGCCGCCCCCAACTCCTGCGCCAGATTGCAGACTGTTTGCGAATGTCCCTGGCCATAGGGGTCCTTCATTTCAAACATATTCACTAAGATTGTAAGCATCTGGCGATAGTCTTGCTCCCGGTTGGCAGCCATCAGGCTTTGCGGCGTCAAATTAAGAACAATTTCGGCGGCATAGTGACACTGTTTGCCCAAAACAACAGGAATGGCGTAGCGCCGGACAAACTTGCTGTCGCCTTTGGCATCATCAAGCCGCTCTTCCCTTACCTGCGTTTCGCCCATAGCCAAAGCTTTCTCAACAAGGCATTCCGTAAATGGACACAACAAGTCCGAATTGTGACACTTCACCGCATCACCGCCGTCAGGCAAACATAGTTGCGTAAAGCTGTCGTTCACCAATTCGGGTTGTCCCTGTTTGGTGATTAGAGCAGCAAACGGCAACCGCGTCCACAGCTCCCGGTAAACTGCGATTTTTTTCTGTGCCTGCCCCAATTCGCTCTGCGTATGCACGACATAGAGCGTAATAATCAGCAAAGCGCCGGTGCTTAAGAGATAACTGGTAGAACTAATGGCATCGCCCGCGGTAACGGCCACGACAACATGGAAAACGTTGGCCACTGCGAAGATAACGACAAAAAATAGCAAGGGACGATGCAGCCGCATTAACATTAGGGCACCCCCTAATAATATATTTACTACATTTTATGTAACTTATATGGGTGCGGCGCATGTCCCGAATTAGAGCAGGCGGTGAAAAAATGGTAAAAAACGGCGCCTTAAGCCCCTCCCGCAGAAACTTTCTCTAGCCCCGGTAGTTGGGCCCGGGTAACTTGTTTGCATATTTACACCAAATCTTTTATAATGTAACTAACCCACCCCCCCTGGGGAGAAGGAAGAGGTGTCCGCCTATGGTGAATGCATCCGTCCGCACTGAGGTGTTGAACCGGCTGCGCAACGTCAAAGGCCATATCGCCGGCATTGAGCGCATGGTCGAGGAAGAGCAGTCGTGCAGCAATATTTTGATTCAGCTTTCCGCAATCCGTTCTTCCATCGAAAAAATTGGCATCTTTATTCTCGAAAACAATGCTGTCGAGTGTTTGCTCAACAGCCCAGACGCCACTCCGGAAGACCGGCAGAAAATTGACCAGATTGTCAGACAAATAATTACCTTCTTAAAGTAGTAAAAACCACCCGTCCGGGGGTGGTTTCTATTTGGGTTAAAGCAAATTCCAGATAAAACCAAAACCTTTTTGCAGCCAATCAAAATAGATAAAACAGCCGACAATAATTAAGATTATGCCTGCTGCGCGTTGAATGGCCGGAAGCCATTGGTACAGATGACGAACTTTATGTAAATAGCTGTTGAATAGCAGCGCGAGGGCGATAAATGGCAGGCAAAAACCAACGGCGTATATAAAAAGGAGGAACGCGCCCTGAGCTATCGTGGCGGAAGCGCCTGCATAAATCAGAATAGAAGCGAGAATAGGGCCAGTGCAGGGCGTCCAGCCGGCTGTAAAGGCGATACCTAAAATAAACGCGCCCAGCGGCCCCTCAAAAGCGCCGCTAAGCAGCGGCCGGTACTCGCGGTGCAAGGCCGGCAGACGGATAAGTCCAGCCAAATGAATTCCCATCAGAATCATAAACACGGCACCCACCTTGCGGACTACATCCTGGTACGTGAAAAAAACTTGCCCAAAATAGGACGCCGTTGCCCCCATGGCGACAAAAATAATAATAAATCCGCTGAAAAAGCACGCCGCGTTCATTAAAAACCGCCATTTGCTAATGCGGCCGGTCTGTGTGCCCGTGCCGGCCAAGACAGCCGTATAGGTAGGCAAAAGGGGCAGCACGCAGGGTGACAAAAAAGATACGACGCCTGCGGCAAAAGCCGTAAGCAAAGTAAGGTTATCTTCGCCCAAACCTTTCCCCCCTTACAATAATTCTTTTATGACTCCTTCCAATTCGGCCATTGTAACACCGCCCGCCTTACGGTAGCGGATAACGCCATGGGCATCGACGACAATTGTCGTGGGGATGGCGTTTATGCGATACATTCTCGCTACCGCGCCCTCTTTATCGGTGATTACCGGTAAACTGTATTGGTTCTTGGCGAGAAACTCCGCCACTTGTACAGGCGGTTCTTGAACATTTACCGCATAAAAGTCCACTGTTTGCCGGTATTTCTGATAAAACCGGTCCAGTTCGGGCATCTCGGCCCGACACGGCGGACACCAGGTTGCCCAAAAATTAATTACGGTAACTTTACCGGGTTTACCGAGGGCAATACTTTTGCCCTCCAAATCAGGAAGAGTGAATGGCGTTAGCTTTTTTCCCACCGTAACCCCTGTTTCGGCAACAGCGTCTTGTTTTGGACTATTTATCGTCGCCAAATGCCACAGTCCGGCCGCCGCCAGAATAACGACCAGGGCAATTATCAGAAAACGCTTGTGCATATCCTACCTCCAAAAGCTACATCATCTACGGGAATACTATTCCCGGTACGGTCAATTAATTCCTTTTGGCAATTTTATTCCCGCAGGAGGTTTCAAAATGCATCAATACCTCTTTTTCATCGGCGATTTCCCAATCCGCGCCTACGGTCTTATCCTCAGTCTCAGTATTCTGCTCGCCACCGCAACGGCTTATTTTTTGGCCAAACAGGACGGCCGCTGGCACCATCACATCCCGGACATGGGTATTTACTGCGGCCTAGCCGGTCTTGTGGGGGCCCGGTTGTGGGATGTTTTCTTCTTTGATTGGGACTATTATAAATACCACCTTGGGGAAATCCCCTTTGTTTGGCAGGGCGGGATGGCCATTCAAGGCGGTGTTATCCTGGGCGCCATTGTGGGGTATATTTACACCAAAAGACATAATATCGACACCTGGGCATTTGCCGACATTGTGGCCGCGCCGGCTGTTATCATGGGGCAGGCCATTGGCCGGATGGCTAACCTGCTCAACGGCGATGCCTTTGGCCGCCCTACCGGCGGCAACTTTGGCATTGTCTACCCCCCGACGACCTTGGCTTATCAGGTTTATGGCGACCAGCCGTTATGGCCGGCCGAAGTGTGGGAGGGCCAAATTGACGTCATTATTTTTGTCCTCCTGCTCCTTTTCCGTACCACCAATCATGCCAAAGGCCAGGTGTTTATTCTCTATGCCGTTCTCTACTCCACTGCCCGCTTTTTCCTTGAGTTTCTCCGCGGTGACTACGGCACGCTGCTCTTTGGCCTGAAATCGGCCCAGTTGACCAGCCTGGCCGTTATCACCATCGGCATCGCCTTATTTATCTGGTGCGGTCTATACGGCGAACGCATCAATGAACCCAAAAAGAACGGAAAACAAAAATGATATTCGTCAGATAAGAAAAAGCGGTTGGCGCCACCAGCCGCTTTTTTCTTGATCTCACATTATCAACCATAAATTGCCTGGAAACATTTTTGCTCCGGCATTAATACATTATCTGGATGCTTACATCCGTTGCCTTTGAGACCTTATTCCAGCGGCAGTGACCGGTGCGCGAGACCGACGGCGACTTCATTCAGATTAAGTACACCGACCCCTGCGTAAATGGCCACGCAAAGATGTTCACCATGACGGGCAATGCCGATTTTCCCGCCTACATTAAGCCCGATGGCTTTGCCGCTAATTTGCTCAAGCGCCGCCCGGGCCGCCCCCGCGACGGCTCCTTCGCCGACATGGTTAGCAGCAACAACGCCCTGGCGTTGAGCGGCCACCACCGCCCGCTCAATAATTTTTTTCACCGACGAAATAAATTCGCCGCCAAAATCAACCGCGACGGCTTGAATGCCGCGGCGTGACAGAGCCAGTCTCACCTCCTGCTCGTCCTGCCGCGTCTCGCTGAGGGCCATGCGCAGGGCGGCGCGGCCAACGTCAATGCTGGTAAGACCATTATCCATGAATGTCATTCACCCTTATCTCGGCGCCCACGACTGGTTCTCCGCCACCATGGGCAATTTTTTGCTTATCGATAACCGCTACAGTGAGGAAGGTCATAACGCAGACCAACCACTCCAAATAAATGGGGTGGGCAAAAATCCGAATCCCGGGTATAATTTGCCACGCCAGCAGAGCGGCCATTCCCGCCAGCGTAGTGTAAAAGGCTGAACTGCGCCGGCATAGCCCGGGCATAAATATCGTGCATAAAAATACCAGGGTAAAAGCCGTCGTTAAACTTAGCCCAATTAACAGCGTCTTGAGGATGCCAACGGCGTTAAAGGCCATCCACAGTGTAACGCCGCCAATCCCCAAAATAGTCAGGCGGTTAATCAAAAGGTATGTCCTGTCGTCGACGGAAGGGTTGATAAAGCGCTTATATATATCCTGCGCAAATAAAGTGCCGGCGCCAAGCAAAAGCGTACACGCCGTCGACACGTCGGCGGCCCACAATGCGGCTAATGTCACACCGGCGATAACAGGGCCAAGGCTCATGATAATCTTCGGCAAAGCCATTGTCGCCTGCACGGTAGGATAGGCAACTTTGGCCGCCAGGCCCATCAGGGCGCACATAAAGCCAATCGGAAAAATCAGTAAAGCTCCCCATAAAAACCCTCGCCGGGCGGCCGCCGCCGATTCTGCGCCACAGGCAATCTGCACCGGCCCCTGCGCCGTAATCGTTTGCGTAATCATAACGACAAACCAGCCGGCAATGGTCGCCAGTCCCAGACCGCCAACCGGTCCGAACCAATCCGTCCCAGCCGGCAGTTTGGCCGCAATGACGGCCAGCCCGCCTTGCTGCGTAATCGTCATGGCTGTTCCAACCAGCACGCCCAAATAAATTAAAGCAACACTGACAATATTGGACAGCCCGGACGACCAGAGACCACCAATTAAGGTGATGCCGATAAATACCACGGCACTTGTTATCATCCCGCTCTTAAAGGTAAATACTTCGGGAAGCAGCGAGGAAAGAATGGCTCCCCCCGCCAGATACTGTAGCGATGTAATTACAACTTGAATGGTAATCAGGCCAATGACACTGATAATTCTACCTTTTTCATCGTAATACCGTTCGAATAATTCAGGTACCGTCGTACAATTAAGGTCGCGGTATTTGCTGGCAGCCACCAGCCCCATAACCGCCGCACCGGCTGCCCAGGCGGCATTGTACCACCCGGCGGCAATACCAACCTGAAATGCATTTTCCGCCACACCGATGGTCGAAGCCGCGCCTACGGCCAGGCCGGCAATATTTACCGCCACTAAGGCTGTATTCAATTTCCGGCTGGCAAACAGAAAATCGGTGCTGCCTGAGGAAGCCTTCTTTTTGGCATACACGCTAATGGCAAACAATAGAACAATATAGGCAATGACAATAAACAACTGGATAGACATGCTAACCATCCTACCTTTCTACCTAAACTGGTACTGCAGCCAGGTCCCCCCTACCAAGCGGCTATTTCACCCCTCTTCCCGGTAGCGGAAAAAGAAAAACACTCCGGCCAGGAGTGCAAAAAGCTGCTCTTTCTCCTACCATCCTACCATCCTGCCGGTCTTGGAAACCATTTCTGCAATACTACTTCATTAGCGTACCAGATGCTGCCTGGTATGTCAATGCGCCCGCGCCAGGCATGATAGTGTCAAGACATTGTAGGATTTTTTAGAAGACATACCATCACGGATGAGTTAACATAATATTAAGCATAGGCAAGCGAAAGCTCCCGCAAGACCTTATATAAGAAGTTTTTCGGCCCCTTTAATACAGGAATATTGTCATGTGTTTCACAGGTTGCTTTTGTTTTCTTTTGCCGTTCAACTTCTACAGTTTCTGCCGGGCTTGTTGTCATTATCTCAATTTTGTAATTTGTACGTTGTTGTCTTAGATATTCCTCGGCTACTGACTGACCATTTGCCTGACATACGCGTATGTATGCCATATGCTTGGCGCCTTCTCGGCTCCACCCCATCGGCCG
>NZ_FNBU01000027.1 GCF_900102435.1 Sporolituus thermophilus DSM 23256
ATCTTGTTTGATCAGCTGGTCCATTTTTTCTAAAACCGCCTTGACGATCGTGCGCCCTACGTCATGTAGTTTATTTTGTAACAGCCGCTCAAATTTCTGAAAATCCATCTCATACAATAAACGCTCAAATTCTTTCTCGTCTTCTCCCAACTTCGAAAGGATAACCTCTTTGATATATCGAATAAATACTGTCATGAAGACATCACCCCTGGGTAATCTTTTTGGATTACTCATCCCGTCGAAGGATGGTGATGTCTTCTTCTTTTTTCTTCCTCAAAAATCCTACAGTAATTTTACACTAACGCCCTGAAATAGGGCTGCATAAATCCCGCCTCTGGATATCATCGCTATTTGGGGCGTGAAATTTCGCAGATAAAAAATAAATCCTCCATCGTGTTCAGAATATAATCAGGTTTTTCAGCGATAATACTTCGCCAAGGTACCTGGGTCCACCGGACTGCCGCGGTATGCGCTCCTGCCCGCTTGGCGCTGATAATATCATGAGGACTGTCCCCAACCATTAAACAGTCGGCAGCGGTAAGTCCCAATTCTTTGATAGCGGTAAGGACCGGTTCGGGATCAGGCTTATGTTTTTGGCACTGTTCTACACCAATGACGGCGGTAAAATACTTGTCCAAATCAAAAAGCCGTAAACCGCGTAGCGCCGTGCCCTGCGTTTTCGAAGTGACAATAGCCATGGCTGCTCCGGCATTATATAGCTCCTGCAGCACCTCTACCACGCCGGTAAAGGCCGTTGTTAACCTATCATGATGGGTTATATTATAGTCACGATAAGTTGCAATTAACTCCTCTACCTTATCTGGTCCCAAATGTTCCATGGCCGCTCGTAGCGTTTGGCCGAAAAAAGGGTGAACATCTGCCGGCGTAATGTCACGATTATAATGAACGCGAAAAGTATGCTGAAAAGATTTAACAATGAGTTCTGTGGTGTCTAGCAAAGTACCATCTAGATCAAATAGTATGCCTTTATATTTCAAGAAAACAACCTCCTCTTTTGCAACTTAAACACCTGTCATCCCGTATAAATTGTAAATAAGTAAAAAGGGCCCATTGGCCCTTAAGCTTTCGCGAACCATCAATAAAATCCTCCACATTTACAAATTTACGCCTACCAGTCCACCTAACGCACCCGCAGCAAGTCCGGCAAAAAATTTATTGGCCAGGACCAACCAGGAAAGCGGTTCCGGGGATAATTTTACACCGATGCCAACAGAAATTAGGACATAAAGCAAGCCGATTGCCATACCGATAATGAGCCCCATTGATTGCGCTTTTTGCGTTGCATAAGCGCTGCCGATAAAAATACTGGTGACAGTGATGCCAACCATCAGATATGAAAGGTAGTGTTCAACAAAAAAACTATCTGAGACAAGGCTGATCAGTGATAAAAAGAACGTGCAGATGAGGGAAACGACTAGACTAACCACCAATCCTTTTAATATCAAGATAATCGCTCCAGGTGCTTTTTGCGGCGGAGCGTTAAACCTTGAACGTCGCGATACTTTGGCCACAATTTTCCCTCCTTAGGGGTTTTAGTGTAAATTTATGCAGATTGCGGCCAAATATACCGGATTATAGCCCCCATTTTCGCAGTAAATCCATGATAGCATAATTGGTTAGGTCGAAATGGATAGGGGTTACGGAAATCTTTCCTTCTTTTACGGCAACAATGTCACTATCGGGATCGTTGGTGTTATCCACTAAATCACCGCCCATCCAGTAATATAATCTCCCGCGGGGATCAGCGCGGCGTTCAAAGGTATTTTGGTATTGTCTGACGCCTAGTTTCGTGACGGCTACGCCCCCTAGCCTATTCGGCGGTAAGGCTGGCACGTTAACATTTAACAGCGTATTAGGCGGTAATGTATTTTGCATCATAGTTAAAATCAGTTTCCGGGTGAACTCGGCGGCAGGCGTAAAATCAAAAGGTTGCCAGGTGTCCAGTGATACGGCCACCGCCGGAATACCGTGTAAGGCACCCTCAATCGCGGCGCTGACGGTACCAGAATACAACACATCAGTACCTAAATTGGGTCCATGATTAATGCCTGAGACTACAACATCAGGCGGCTCAGCCAGCAATGCTTCGATTGCCAACTTTACACAGTCGGTCGGCGTGCCACCAATGCGCCAAGCTGTTACCGAAGAATTTTCGATGTGGTACGGGTCTACTCTTATGGGATGGTGAACAGTAATTGCCTGACTTGTGGCGCTACGCTCACTGTCAGGTGCTACTACCGTAACTTGAGCGATAGCGGATAAAGATTGCCACAGGGCTTTGATGCCGGGCGCAAAAATACCATCATCATTGGTCAATAAAATATGCAAGCTCCTTATCCTCCCCAATAGTTAGTCTTCACGATAGGCGCCCGCTGAACGCGGTGAACATGCCTGCTTCATCCAATTCTTTTCGGCGACCGTCATTTCAACTTTCCAGTTATGGCCGTGCGGGCGAACACGCACCGTGATAATCGGGTATACGATGTGCTGCCTCAAATTCGGTAATGTCGTCAATTCAACCACCGAGGCCCCTCCCTATTAATAGTATGTTCACTACCGGATAAAACCACTAAATGCGAAAAAAGATGAGTTTGTATAAACTCATCTTTACATCGAACTACTTGACCGCCTGTTTGCTCAGTAAGTTTTCCTTGGGAAAATCACCTGGCTGAGTGAGAAGAATGTCATGATAGCTGAGGCTACGGGTATGTTGGGTATGGCTCCACTCACGGTCATTACGGTGTAAATAGCCCATAAATGTTATAGGTATCCAGCTATAAACAAAAACGGGATAAAGGATCAGATAGAGCCACGACTTCCAATGGGCTCGGATTTTCGCAAGTACAATAACTGGAAAAACATACTGACCAACTGCAATCACTGTCCATACTTCGACCGGTAGCACCATATACAAAATATTGGTATAAAAAGGAACGATGTGATAGATATAACTCAGCAAAACGAAAGTAGTTGATAAAATAAGGAAATGAGGCTGCAGCAGATGAAGAACACCATCAAGGATGCGGATATCGCGCCGTTTAAAACCCTCATAGAGCAGTCGCGGAATATAGCGGCCGGCAACATCGAAATGGCCTTGTGCCCACCGTTTACGCTGATGCCAAGACTGTTTAAATGTCAGCGGTTTTTCGTCATATACAATGGCATCATGCGCCCAAGTTGTACGAATACCCTTGAGCAGAACTTTCATGGTAAACTCCATGTCTTCGGTAAGACAAGTAGCTCCCCAACCAAATTTCTGCAAGACATCGGTCGCGATACACATGCCAGTGCCGCCAAGAACACTTGACAAACCTATATTATATTTGGCTAAATGCCAGATATGATTAACTACCCAGAACGATATGGCAAACGTTCCGGCAATCCAGGTATCGTGCGGATTTTTTGCGTCGAGGTACCCTTGAATTACCTTTTCTCCCTTGCATAGCCGGTTGTTCATTTCCAGTAGAAAATTAGGATGAACCAGATTATCGGCATCAAAAACAACTACAGCGTCATACTTTCGTTTCATCCTGAACAGTTTAGCAAACATCCACTCCATGGCATAACCTTTGCCCCGCTGTTCCAGGTTAAAACGTTCGTACACGATGGCTCCGGCATTACGGGCTATTTGGGCGGTACGGTCCTTACAGTTGTCAGCTACGACAAAAATATCGTAAAGTTCACGAGGGTATCGAAGCACTTGCAGGTTCTCTACAAGTTGACCGATAACCTGTTCTTCGTTGTGTGCGGCAATAATAATGGCAAAACTTTTTTCTGGGGTGGTAATTTTTTCTTCTTTTGGTCGCCAAATACCAAATATGGCAATAATAAAATAATACAACGTAAAAAATATAATAATAAGCTGCATTGGGATCATTATGTAATCAAAGATATAATTCATAGTTGTTCTCCTTTAAGTTCGCCTGAAAGCTATTCGATTAAATACAACTAAAATTTTACGTTCGAGGTCCCGCTTGTGTCAAGAAGTGAAAAGTCTTGTCTGGCGGCATAGCTTTTCGGCATATGGTCTACGGGTGAACTTTTGCCAACAAAATGTTTTTTTCCTTAGCTTAAAACGGTTTTTTTCGCCGGCAGTCTATCCAATAATATATCCCGCAAAAAAATAAGTATCCTCAGCATAGGGATACAGCAGAACAGGTCGTATAACTGAACCTATTGATTAGGTTTAGGCTTAGCCGCAAAGAAGCCAAAAATTGTATTTAAAATGCCGAATAAGGCGTAGGCAAAAAAGGGTACAAACAAAATAGCTTGTATACTTAGCGACAGGATATACCCTGCTACTACCAAAGTTAACAACGCAGGAATGGTCCTGACTGGTTCACCGTCTTTACCTTTAAAGTCTGGATAGCGAATAGTGCTAATCATAAGATAGGCAAATACGATAACCATCACCAAAAACAACCAACCGGCCGGTCGGACGCCGAGCATCACAAAAGTTGCGATAACACAACCGCCTGCCGGAATCGGCAAACCCATAAAATAACCCTTCACTTTAGTGGTGTTCACATTAAAGCGTGCGAGCCGGAGCGCGCCACAAGTAGCGAAAGCTGCTGCCGCCAGATACCCGGCAACCCCAATATCTTTTAGTATAAAGGCATATGCTAAGATCGCCGGTGCAACACCGAAGGAAACTAGATCACACAATGAGTCCAGTTCTTTGCCGAATTCGCTGCTGACTTTTAAATAACGGGCAACCCGTCCGTCCAAACCATCAGCAACCATTGCCGCGACAATAAGAAGCCCCGCCCGGCTAAAATCGCCATGAAACGTAGATATAATTGAAAAAATTCCCAAAACCAAATTCAATGCGGTTAATGCATTTGGAATAACGCTTCTCATTGCCTTAACCTCCCTATGATTGTCTCCCCGCCTTTTACCCGATCTCCTTTCTTCACCAGGATTTCTACCGACTTAGGTACTACAACTTCCGTGCATGAACCAAACTTTATAAGTCCGTAGCGTTCACCCGGTTTTAGAACACTGCCAACCGTTACCCAGGAGACAATGCGTCGGGCCAAAATGCCGGCAACCTGCGTGACTAAAACTCGCATGTACCTATTCTCTAGTCCTATGGCGTGCCGCTCGTTTTCACAGCCGGCCGATTCTTTATAGGCCGGTCGGAAACGGCCGCAGGTATATTGCTGAAATTTAATTTCACCGGCAATGGGGCTTCGGTTTACATGAACATCAAAGATAGATAAAAAAATACTGACCTTGGTAGCCGCCTCATTAAGAAACTGGTCTTCATAAATATCACAAACGCTAATGACCTTTCCGTCCGCCGGCGCCAGCACCAGCGTTTCGTCATCAGGCACATTACGTTCAGGGTTACGAAAAAAGAAAATAACATGAGCCAAGAGCACACCGGGAATGATACTCCAGTAGGGGCCAAAAGCAAGAGCAACAATAATGGTGATCAGCGCCATGACCGCTATGTAGACGTAACCTTCTTTAACAATCGGCGTCTTAACCATCTAATCACCTCCCCTAAACAACCTCCTTGTCTTGCCCATTTTTTATCTCAACCCATTATAATATACTGCCTTCATCTTTGTCTAACTTTTTTTGCCGTCAAAACCCGGTAAACAAACCGAGGTAATGCCAGCATTCGCACCGCCCGCTGCGGTTGCGATATGAGCCGGTATAGCCATTCCAAGCCGGCACGTTGCATCCACACTGGCGCACGGCGAACGGTACCGGCCATCACATCAAAAGTACCGCCTACGCCAATGGCTACCGGCACGGACAATTCTTCGCGGTGTTGCCATACCCACTTTTCCTGTTTAGGTACACCAAGAGCAACAAATATTACATCGGGTCTACGGGCACGAATATCTGCAATCAAGGCAGCTTCGTCAGCTGCCTGAAAAAACCCGTGATACGTCCCAACAATGTTCACGCCGGGATAGCGGCTTTCAGCTACCGCTTTAGCTCGGGCGGCAATGCCTGGAGCGCCGCCTAATAAAAAAATACGATACCCTGTAGTTGCTGCTCGAGCCAAAATAGCCTGGGCTAAATCAAATCCAGCTACTCTCTCTGGCATTTCGTACCCTTGATAACGCGCCGCCCAAACGATTCCGGCCCCGTCAGGAACGACCAAGTCAGCTTGACGAAGGATATCTGCCAATTCTTTGTCTGACTGGGCCATCATTACCATTTCCGCATTCGCCGTGGCAACCAGACGGGGACTTGATTTATCAGCAATAAAACCTTCGATAACTGTCAATGCTTCCTTCATCGTGACAACGTCGATCGGTACATTCAAAATATTAATTCTTGTCCGCACAATTAATTGGTCATCCTTTTGCCAATAAATTTCCTTCCTTAAGATTGTATCACAATATTAAAAACCGGGCAATCGTGGCCATGGTAGTTTCCATTGCGGCCGTTCATCCTTTTGTTCACGTTTGGGGTCCACACGCTTATTCATTGAAGGCTCCTCCAACTGCTCGCGAGCGCGCCAGTCGGAAAACGGCGGTAACGGCAGACCTGCCCTACCCCGCGGGTCAACAGTAGTTGGTTCCGTACCTTTGATAAAAGCGCTGTACTCTACTTCCGGGCAGCCGCCACTAGAACGTTTGCCTGAGTCGGCGCAAATAGGAACATTAGTAATTATATTGCGGGGAACGGTAAAATCCGCAGGGGTGGTTCCAGCCAAAACCTTGGCCATCATGGCGCCCCACAACCCGGCCACTTCGGTACCGGAAATACCGACTGGTTTCCAGTCATCATTACCAATATAAATGCCCGCCAGCAACTCCGGGGTATAGCCGATAAACCAAGCTGTCACATAATCGTCAGTTGTGCCGGTTTTACCTGCCGCCGGTCGGCCAATATTGGCGTTGGTCGCTGTCCCATCCTGAATTACACCGCGCATCATGTCGGTCATTAAGTAAGCAATTTCGGGACTTAATACGGCGCGCTGATTAAGACGGCTCTCTTCTAAAACCTGGTCTTTTTCATCCAATACCTTAAGAATGGCGATCGGTTGCGATAAGATGCCGCTATTAGCAAACGCCGTATACGCGGTCGTTAGTTCGAGCAGATTAACGCCCCGGCGTAGTCCTCCCAAAGCTGAAGCTAGGTTATTGTCTTCAGGAACTATCGTTGAGATGCCCATAGTTCGTGCCAGTGATAATATGTTGTCCATGCCAACCTGGTTGGCTACCTTTACCGCCGCCACATTGACTGACCATCTGAGTGCTTTCTTCATGGTAATAGGACCGCGATATTTTTTATCATAGTTTTTGGGTTGGTAACCGCCAATGTTAATCGGTTCATCGACAATGACCGATGCGGGTGTCAGACCTTGCATCAGCGCCGCGCTGTAAACAAATGGTTTGAAGGCTGAGCCGGGTTGGCGAACTTCGGCGATAACACGGTTAATTTGGCTTTCTTCATAATTTCGTCCACCCACCATCGCCTTTATATAGCCAGTACGCGGATCAAGGGCCAAAACCGCTCCCTGCCTCTTGCCTAACACAGCTTCAGCTGCCTGCTGGGTTTTGATATCCAGGGTGGTATAAACTTTTAACCCGCCTTTATAAACACGATTGGCGCCATACCGGCTGACCAGCTCGTTGGCTACATAGTCAAGAAAATAAGAAGCTTGTACCACCCGCTTCTTTTTTCCCGCTAGCACCAACGGCTCCGCATTGGCCTTTGCTGCTTGTTCTGCAGTTATATACCCTTCCTTCACCATGCCCGCTAGCACGATAGCCCGACGATCCAACGCCGCTTTTAAATCATTGTAGGGTGAATAGATATTTGGGCCACGGGGTAACCCGGCAAGCAACGCGCTTTCGCCAAGCGTCAATTCGTTGGCATGTTTGCCGAAATAGACTTGAGCGGCCGCTTCTATGCCGTAAGCACCTTCTCCGAAATATATTTGATTAAGATAAGCTTGAAGGATTTCCTGTTTAGAGAACTTGCGTTCGATGACAATGGCCAGCAACGCTTCCTTGATTTTGCGTCCTAGGGTTCGTTCTTGGGTCAAAAACATATTTTTCGCCAACTGCTGCGTAATAGTGCTCCCTCCTTCCGCCAAGCTACGAGTGCGGATGTCAACAATTAGGGCACGTACTATTCCTATGGGATCGATTCCGAAATGACTATAAAACCGGGTATCTTCATTTGCAATAATTGCTTGCTGTACATATGGCGAAATATTGTTGAGCGACACGACTATCCGGTTTTCTTCGAACAATTTAGAAATCAGCTGCCCGTTTATGTCAAATACTTGTGTTGCGGCAATATGCTGAAGATTATCGAGGGTATCTGTACGGGGAAGACTGAAGAAGGCGTAGCCAATACCGGCAAAGATGCTTAAAATAACCACGACAATAATGACGTCAATGATGTATTCACGCCAGTGCATAAAATATCACCATCCTCTTCTTCCCTAGTATATCCGAAAGGCGCTTAACTTTTGCGCGCAGGATTTTTGACGAAAGGCAGCGAATAATCTCCACAGCTGTCAACATAGGAGTAATTAATGATGTTGTTGCCAAAATATTTTCGTTTTGCCTGCGGTTTTGGCAGTTTGGTATTTGCGCTTTTAGCTATTTGTCCACTAGCCACCTTAGCCTTTGAAGGCCATATTGTTTCGTCTCGTAGTGGTGAAGAAACCAAAACCGCCGCTGCCGTAGTTAACCCGCTAATTGAATGTCCATATAGTTTATTGATGGACGAAACGAATACAGTGTTACAGCCCGGAAAGCCGGTGTATGACAAATATACGGTTGCCGAGCGTAAAGTACGCAATTTGCCGACAACCTTGCCGATTGTTCAACCTTATTATGCGGAAAAAACAGTATACCTCACATTTGATGATGGTCCCGACCCGGAAAATACGCCAATAATACTGGATATACTCCGCCAACATGGCATTAAGGCCACCTTCTTTGTCGTCGGCGCACAAGTTGAACAATATCCGCACATTCTTAAAAGAATTTTCGAAGAAGGCCATGCGATTGGTAACCATTCTTACAACCATATTTACAGCCAGTTATATCAATCTGCGCATACGTATATTAAACAGCTGCAGCAAACAGATGATATTATTAAAAACGTCATTGGCGTGCGGCCGCGAATTTCGCGCGCGCCAGGCGGTTCAGCAGGCAGTTTTACCAAAGAATATTGGAAGACTTTGGAGCAAGATGGTTATGTGGAAGTGGGGTGGAATATCAGTTCTGGCGATGCCTCAAGTGCTAAGGCCCAGCAAATTGTAGACAATGTAATCCGCCAAATGCAGAACAAGTCTCTCTGGAATCACGCGATTGTCCTGATGCATGACGGCAGAGGTCACGGCGAAACAGTAAAAGCTTTACCGCATATTATTACTTATTTTAAAGAACGAGGTTTTGAATTTCGCGTTGTAAATTTAGAAACACCGCCAGCTTGGTAAGCTAGCGGTGTTTCTTTATGTCTTTATAGGCTGTAGTTTGGTGCTTCTTTAGTAATATGGATATCGTGAGGATGACTTTCTTTTAAACCGGCTCCAGTTATCCGGATAAAACGTGTTTTGTTTATCAGTTCTTCGATATTGCGCACGCCGCAGTAACCCATGCCAGCTCTTAGACCGCCTACTAACTGATAAACGGTATCGGCCACAGATCCTTTGTAAGGTACACGACCTTCAATGCCTTCCGGCACAAGCTTGTCCATGTTTTCCTGGAAGTAACGGTCTTTACTGCCTTCGGCCATCGCGCCGAGGGAACCCATACCGCGATAAACTTTATAACTGCGACCTTGATAAATAATCATTTCGCCCGGACTCTCTTCGGTACCCGCCAATAAATTACCAATCATTACAACATGAGCGCCAGCAGCGATGGCCTTGGTAATATCACCGGAGTACTTTATGCCGCCATCAGCGATAATAGGAACTTTATATTCCCGTGCCGCACGGGCGCAATCATAAATAGCCGTAATTTGCGGAACACCAATACCGGCAATGACGCGAGTAGTACAAATCGACCCGGGTCCAATGCCTACTTTCACAGCGTCAGCGCCTGCTTCAATTAAATCGCGGGTTGCCTCTGCTGTGGCAACGTTGCCGGCAATCAACTCGATATTTGGATAAGCCTGCTTGATCTTCTTTACGGCTTCAAGTACGCCGCGCGAATGGCCATGTGCAGTATCGATAACAATGACATCAACTTTCGCCGCCACAATAGCATCCACTCGATCCATCATGTCGGCTCCTACACCGACGGCGGCGGCAACTAGCAACCGTCCTTTGGAATCCTTGGCTGAATTAGGATATTTCTGCGCTTTTTCGATGTCTTTGATGGTAATAAGCCCTTTAAGATTGCCGTGTTCGTCTACCAGCGGCAATTTTTCGACGCGGTGTTGGCGCAGGATTTCCTTAGCTTGTTCGAGTGAAGTGCCAACAGGCGCTGTGATAAGGTGTTCACGGGTCATGCATTCGCGTATCTTTCGCCGTAAATCCGTTTCAAAACGCAGGTCACGGTTGGTCAGTATCCCAACAAGTTTCCCTTTCTCCGTAACAGGTACGCCTGAGATGCGATATTTTTCCATCAAATCATGCGCATCTTGAAGGGTATTTTCGGGCGAAAGAAAAATGGGGTCAACAATAATTCCGTGCTCAGACCGTTTTACCTTATCAATCTCGTTAGCCTGTCGCTCGATTGACATATTTTTATGAATGACACCCAGTCCGCCTTCCCGGGCCATCGCAATGGCCATCCGGGCTTCGGTTACAGTGTCCATGCCCGAACTTATAATTGGGATGTTTAACTTAATATTACGCGTCAAATTGGTACTGACATCTACTTCTCGGGGCAAAACATCTGATTTAGCAGGTATTAACAGCACATCGTCAAAAGTTAACCCTTCGGGTCCAAACTTGTCATTAAACATCTAACCTACTCCTTTCGCTATCTTATGTTGGTTATTGCAAAATATAATATCATAGGTACACCTGTTAAATCTACCACTTTATGTAGTTTTTATTTAATTTAGCCGTTGCGGTCCCGTAGACCACACGGTGACGAAACGCCCGCGGCGACGCGCTGCTGTTAATAGCGCCGCGGGCGGATGCGGGTTAGCAATTATTACTTCTGTCTCGGGACTAAGACACTCAAGCAAATAATCGATTTCCGGCCTATCGGCACTACTATAAGAAAGGCCGATCAATAAACACTTTGTGAGTAAAGGGCCGATCGAGGAAAACCAATGATATCCGGGAGCAACCCATTGATAATCAAGAAAGGGAGATTGTTCTTGCGGCAATACGATATCCACCTCAGCCCGGGGTCGCAGCAGTTCTTCGTCTCGTAGCCGCCGTCTGGGCTTGTTAGTATACGTAATCAGCTTCGTAATAGGGTATTCAACCGGCTGAACGTCGCCAGAGACTTCGAAATCAATAGAGCCATGGGGCTTTACAATAGGAACGCCTTCTTTTTCTTCAACTAAACCAAAACGGCGAAAAGATGCCCCTACCTGCGCTAATGTTTTTTCTAAAATTAAATCGTAATTAAAGGAAACGGCTCCCACCAAATCATCTTTCACCGCCCCAATCCATTCCAGCCATGGCCAGCCCTGAAAGGGGAATTGGTTTACCGCCAATTGAAAATGCGAATAGGCGATTGCCAAAAAGTGCCGCATTTCTGCTTTAAGCACAAACTGTTCGCTCGTAAGAGGCATGTACTCGTCCAGGTGATGTAAAATCGCGGCAAAAACTTTAAAATCCTCATCAGCCCTAGATTGATTGTGCACCAGACGGATTGCTGCGGCAAATCGCGGTAGTGACTGCAGTAAGGGAAACCAAGGCTTGCCTGGAGTTGCCAGCTGCCAGCTTAAAGGACATCGCGGATCCCATTCGTCCAAGCGCGGGCTGAGAAATTGTCGCAGACTTAAAGCCATGCCATTTCCCACAATCAGACCGATACGTTGGACCAATCTTTTTCCTCCAGCCGTTTTTGCTAGTTTCTACTAGTTCATTCCACAGAACCTGATGGTTTATGCATTAAAAATTTTCCCGACATTTGGTATGTTAATTTACCCTGCATCACTGCCGGCTTGCCGTTAACCAACACGTATTCGATGCCCGAGGGGGGACGGAAAGGGTCTTGATAGTTGGCGTTATCTTTAACGACTGCGAAATCAAAAATAGTTATATCGGCGTAAAAATTTGGCCGCAGTTGGCCCCGCCCATTCAAGCGGAAAACGGCCGCAGGGAGTGAGGTCATCTTTCGCACGGCTTCGGGTAGAGACAAAACTGCCTGTTCCCGCACATAGCGGGCCAATACGCGCGGGAAAGTGCCATAACTGCGGGGATGCGGCAAACCTTCCGCCAAAGGGCCGAAAGACAGGCGTGCACCTGCATCACTACCTACCATCGACAAGGGCCATGTCAAAACCCGTACCAAGTCTTTTTCATCTATTGCGTGCTGGATCATACTTACAGACCCTTCTTCTGCCAGGAGAAGGGTTATTACCGTCTGAGCCGGACGCTTGTTTTGAGCTAAAGCCACCTGCGCCAGCGATTTTCCTTGGAAAAATTTATTCTCTGGCTTACGGACTTTCGTGATGATAATCGTTTCATAATCGCCGGCTTCCCGATCTATGTCTGCCAACAGCGTCTCACTGTTAAATAACTCACGTAGCCGCGAGAGCATTGCGTCTTTACCGCCGTCATGTATCCAAGCCGGCAGCAAGGTAGCGAGATTTGTATGCAGGGCTGTATAAGGATAAACGTCGCAATAGATGTCAACACCCTCGCTGCGGGCTTCTTGCAGCATAGTCAATGTTTTTGCCGTTTTTCCCCAGTTGTTGCGTTTCCTTGCTTTATGATGGGAAATTACTCCTCGCACTCGGCTTGCTTTACAGACACTAATCGCTTCCGTTACCGCATCGATCAATCCGTCACCTTCATCGCGGATATGAGTTGTGTAAACACCCCCGATTGGGGCAAGAACCCGGCACAGAACTACAAGTTCTGTGCGTCCGGCAAAGCACCCCGGCGGGTATAACAAACCCGAACTAAAGCCTACGGCGCCTTCACGGACTGTTTGACGCAGTAACTGAGCCATTAGCTTTAACTCTTCGGCGGAAGCCTGGCGAGCGGCGGTACCCATAATCAAGGCCCGAAGGTTGCCGTGGCCGGTGAGAGTAGCCGTATTAATACCGAGACGATTATTAAGAAGTTTAATAAATTCAGAAGTTGTCGCCCACTGTTCGTTCGTATTCTTACCATAATCGAGAAGATCACGTAGCTCATGATTTATCGGCGCGGCCGATTCACCGCAATTACCAATGATTTCGGTAGTAACTCCTTGCAAAATTTTGCTCACGGCGTAAGGGTTATGGAAGTACCAAGCATCTGTATGAGAATGGACGTCAATAAAGCCCGGCGCCACAACTAACCCGGTTGCGTCAATTATTTCTCGAGCCCCTTCGCCGCTGAGCTCTCCCATTGCCACAATTTTGTCGCCCTTAATACCGATGTCGGCATAGTACCCCTCTTGTCCCGTACCATCCACGATCAACCCGTTCTTGATCTTTAAATCCAACAAAAAAATCCACCCCCTCTTCATTTAATAATAAATAAGGGTGGATAATTTATGCTATGATTTCTTAGGTTTTGCTAAAACCATCCGGAGACCTGTGACAATGACAAAAATTCCGAACAGGCGTTTCAACGTTTCAGCCGGAATAGCTTGGACAAAGTTAGCGCTTAGTAGAGCTCCAGCTATAGCTCCCAAGGCTAGATAGCCTGCAACGCGATAATTGATCAGCCTGTCTTTATGAAACTGCAAGATACCGGCAATAGCCGTTGGGATAATTACTAACATCGATATTCCTTGCGCCGTATGCTGGGATATTCCTAGAAAAAAGACCATCATGGGGACTAAAACCACGCCGCCGCCAATACCCAGTAGACCACTTAATATCCCGGTAAAAAGCCCCATTGCGAAAGTAATTAAGACCATCATGCTAATACCATCCTAAGACCGACAAAAACCAGCAATATTCCAAACAGACGTTTAAGCTGCGCTGCCGGTATTTTTTTCATAATTCGGGCGCCGATACTGGCGCCGATAATGCTGCCGACAACCAAATTCAACGACACCCCAAGATCGGCATTGCCGTGAAAGCCATAGATAATAGCGCTGACGATAGCGGTAGGAATAACGACTGCCAAAGAGGTCCCATGGGCAGTATGTTGATCAATGGCAAAGCAAGAAACCATGATTGGCACCAGGAATACTCCGCCGCCGACACCAAGTAAGCCGCTGAAAATTCCCACGATAAACCCGGTACCGGTAAGTTTTATATTTTCTGTCATTTTTACAGCTCCTAATCCAGAACACTCGGAATAGTACCTTCAGTGTAACTGCGATACTTGTCGTAAATAATGCGGATTGCCGTAATAATAGTCCTTTTGGCGCTCCCTTGATATACGCGGTCAATTGTCCGCAATGCCTGGTCAGGCCCGTTCTTTAAACTCTGACCGACCAGAGCAGCCGAAACATGTTTACGGGCAAGTTGTGTGGCGAGCGTGCAGTCGGCTTCGACAATTTCCCCTGTTACCACATCAATCAATACAATTACCCCAATCACCTTATACATTTCACTTGCCGTTATACCAGTTGGTAATTTCGCGTAACCTGAGAACAGAACTAGCCTGTTCGTTTCTTTTTCCATTGTCATCCCTCCTGCGCTAGTCAATACTGAGCCGCTTGACTTCAATATTAACTTCTTTAACTGTCATTCCTGTCATGTATTCAACCATATTTTTAATGCGGTGCTGCGCTTGATGAACGACATCCCATATGGGCTGTCCATATTTAATAGTTACGTCTAAAGAGATAGAAATTCCTTTTTCTTTGTCCTGAGAATTTTTTATATTTATTTGTCCGGTCCTAGTAATGGCCAGATCACTAGTGGCAACATAGTCGACAATAGAAGCAATAGTAGCGTCCGAAATAAGCAATTTGCCATAATAACTAAAAGTAGGACGGACAATGGATTTTTCACCAAGTTTGCGCCGTTTTGCCTGCGGCTTTTTAAAAAATATCTCCAAAGGATCGATAAGGTATCCGGAGAAGTGCGGTTTCAGTTCAATCGTAGGTACAGGTATAATGTGCTTGCCTTCTTTCAAGCGGCTTTCCCGGGCTCTTGCAATTTCCGCTCTTGTAGCAATTTCATCGATCCGAATAATTTTCGTAATCGGAGGCAGGGCAAGAGCATCAATTATTTTGTTTACCATATTTACGGAAGTACCTAAAATTAAAATGCGTTCAGGGGCTACACGCTCTATTGCTTCCCGTACTTCCCGGGCATGCTCGGCGTCCATAAAAATAGCCCTTTTGACGGCACGGATTTTGCTTGGTTCTTTTTTAGCGGAATATCCTGCGATGATTTTACTGTCCTTGATTAGTAGCCCGTCATCGATAATAGCGTCGATATTATGTTCATGAGCTACAATCAAAGCCCGATGGCTTTTGCCTGTACCGCTCGGACCAACTAATGCAACGACTTCCATGCCAGACGCCTCCTGCGTTTTATGTTCATAATAAAAATAAACACCTTTATAGGTGTTGTCAAGTAGGGGCATTTCCCGACATATTTTTGTTTGGGGTTAGCAGGCGAAGCTGGTCCTCCAGTTGAGTTATCCTCACATTACGATACATAATCGCCCGCGCGTACCGGCAATTGTTCTTTTGCAGTTTTTCGTTCTGCATCTCCAACCGCAAAACTTTCTCCCGCTTTTCTCGTTCTATAGAATCAATTAGGTTCATAAGCACCCGGCGGCTGATACGCAATGCTTCCACTTTATCCTCCAGTTCCCGGATGCGCGCCCGCAGTTCGTCAAGCAAAGCTGTATCCTCGCCCACGATATTCCCCCCTAATCGTTCTGTACAGAGAATATATTCCGGCACCCGTGTTTTCATGCCTGGACATTTTGGCGAAAGCGCTCCATTTGGGTGACTAAATCACTGTCGATGGTAAAAATCCCCAAATGAGGAGGGAACCGTCCTGGTATACCATGAAAGTCTGAACCCCCTGTAACGAGGAGTCTGTTTTTTGCTGCTATTTGCAAATACTTTTTCGTCTGTTCTTCATTATGTTCCGGGTGGTATGCCTCAAGACCATCAAGGCCAAGCCGGATGAGTTCCGCTACAATATTATCGCTGCCGATCAAGCCAGGATGAGCGAGAACAGCAAGACCCCCTGCCTTTTTAATAAGGTTTATAACCTCTAGCGGCGTAAGCTTGTAATGGGGAACATAAGCAGGACCGTTTTTTCGTAGTAAAGTCTTAAAAACATCGCTCACCGAATGAAAAAAACCCTGGTCAACCAGTACTTTGGCCACATGGGGTCGACCAACGGCAACAGAAGCGCCGGCGATTTCCAGCACCCGCTCATAATCGATTTTATAGCCCAGCCGGTTTATTTTTTCGACCATCAGACGCAGCCGTGCCTGTCTGTTAGCCGCAAGTCGTTCCAGGCGGCCGTAAAGCTCATCCTCTTGCCAATTAATATAGTAACCCAGAATATGAACCTCATGTTGCGGCAGCTCGGTGCTAAATTCAATCCCCGGAATAATGCGCAGTCCTGCCTTATTTTCTCCCACCAGTGTTTTTAGGCCGTCCACGGTATCATGATCAGTAATAGCAATACAGTTAAGCCCTGCTTGGACAGCCTGTTCCACTACTTCGCCGGGCGTAAGGCGTCCATCCGAGGCGGTCGTATGGATATGCAAGTCAGCAGCCATAACGTTAATTCTGACCCGCCTGTTTAAGTGCTACCTGTACAAGGGTGCGCACTCCAACACCGGTACCGCCTTTAACGTTGTAGCCGCGTTCTTTATCAATCGACGCCGTGCCGGCAATGTCAATATGAACCCATGGGCACTGCCCGACAAAATGGCCGATGAACAATCCGGCCGTAATAGCTCCAGCCTGCCGACCGCCTGAGTTTTTTAGATCAGCAATATGACTCTTTATCTGCTCTTGGTATTCTACAAAGTTTGGGAGTTCCCATAGTTTTTCCCCTGCTTCTTCGGCCGCATCAATTACCTGGCGACACCACTCCCGGTTGTTGCTAATAACCCCACTAGCATTAGAACCTAGAGCTACGACGCACGCTCCTGTCAGTGTAGCAATGTCGATAAGATGGGTAGCGCCAAGCTTACGAGCGTAGGCAACAGCATCAGCGAGAATAAGACGCCCTTCCGCATCTGTACTAACAATCTCAATTGTTTTACCTTCAAGAGAAGAAATCACGTCTCCTGGTTTTAGCGCCTTTCCTGAAGGCATGTTTTCCGTGCAAGGCACAACACCGATGATGTTAACTTTCGGTTTTAGCCGAGCTATTGCTGCCATTGCCCCCAAAACAGCAGCGCCACCGGCCATGTCGTCCTTCATTTCCTGCATTCCTTCACTTGGTTTGAGGGATATGCCACCGCTGTCAAAAGTTATTCCTTTGCCAATAAAGCCAAGGACATCTTTACTGTGTGGATCACCGGTATATTTAAGTACAATCATTTTAGGCGGCTCGTAACTTCCCTGGGCAACCGCCAACAGAGCATGCATATTTTGTTCGCGCATCTGTTCCCGGTCAAGCACTATCAGTTCCAATCCGCCGTTTCTGGCAATTTCGGTAGCGTGCCACACCATTTTTGTCGGTGTCATATAACATGCTGGATGATTTACCAAGTCACGGGCCAAATTGACCGCCTCGGCGATGATCTGCCCTCTGTCGACTGCGTCTTTGATTAAAACACTTCGCCCCTCATCTTGTTCAACGATAAGGAGTTCTTCTACGGCTGAAAATTCTTTTTTGTCTGTTTTATAATACAAGAAATGATAGTTGCCAAGAATAGCTCCCTCGACCAGCGCTTGGGCAGCTTTATCCACCGGTTGGCCGCCAGCGTCTGCGCCGTAGACCATAGAAGCCACAATCTTGGCTCGGACTTGCTGCGCTGCCCGAATTGCAACAGCGGATAAGTGGCGCAGCTTGTCAACCGTCAAATCTTCCTTTTTGCCAAGACCAAGGATGAGTAACCGTTTACAGCCCAGGCCGGAAAATGTATGCAGAATTGTTGTTTTCCCAAACTGACCACAATCAGGCATATCACGCACCAGGGAACTAATTTGGCCATTTAGCGCTTCGTCGGCCGCTTCTGAGGCCCCCTCAAGACTCATAATACCTTCAAAGAGGCCGACGATTAACATATCGCATAAAACATGTGTTGGCGAACCTGATATTAATTGAACATGCATGTCTAAACCTCCTTATCGTTGCACTCTCTTGTAAGTATTATGCCAAAAATTCTCTCCTCAAAACAAAAAAACCTGCTCTGATATCCAGAACAGGCTTTATATCTCCAAGGCTAGCGAGGCTGGACCAGAAGCTTGATGGCGGTACGTTCTTCACCATCAATGATAATATCCGTAAAGGCAGGGATGCAGATTAGATCGACACCATGCGGCGCTACGAAACCTCTTGCTATCGCTACTGCTTTTACGGCTTGGTTGAGTGCTCCGGCGCCGATGGCCTGAATTTCGGCACCACCGCGTTCTCTCAGCACTCCGGCCAAAGCGCCTGCTACGGAATTAGGATTGGATTTTGCTGACACTTTCAAAACTTCCATGTTGACTTAGTACCCTCCTTTAATTAAACAGAATATATAAAATTCTACTTGTGTTATTCTTGTTATTCTTGCTAAACTAAAAAATTCCTTTTTTTCTTCGCGAAATTTCAAATAATTGTAACAAGTTTTGCTTTTAGTTTTCCTTTTTCGTAACAAAATAAAAAAGGCAATTTTCTGAGGAAAATTACCTTTCGATGCCGCTATTTATTAAAGACGAGGACCCGTCCGTCTTCACGAATACCTATTAACCCGTGGGCCGATTGTTGCTTCCGCATGCTTTCCAGCATACTTTCGATCAGTTCTTCCTGTGCCATAAGGTCCTCTTCCAGCATTCCTTCATTGTGATCAATAACCAAACGTTCTGCCAGTTTATCACGTAAAAGAGTAATAATTAGAGCAATCTCGCCTTTAGTTATCGTAGCTACGTCACGATAAATTGTTACCATCGTCACTTGATCGTAAGTATAATATGTCACGTCTGTCATAAAAGTCTCGATGCCCTCTAGGTCATGATAAGCGGCGATACTGTCAAGGAGCAGTTTTTTCATAAGAACAAACTCGGAAGACGAGAGCTTGCCTGATAGTAAAAACGTCATCTTTAGCGAATTATTTTCTGGTGCAAAACTTATTGTACCAATTTCCGGATAACGGACTAAAAGAGAAACGAGTAAGTTAACGCCGTCCGAAATTTGTTCATCCTCTTGAGAATATCTAGCCACTGGTTTCACCATCCATAATTTAAGTCAGTATAATGACGATGTCCTTAAGCAATGAAGTAATATTCTCTAATAGTAAGACCAAATCCTCTTTTCCGCTTTTTTTAATTAATGGAAGAGTTGTTAAAAAACGACCTTGAACAAGCTCAAGGTCGTTTTTGTAGGCTATTTTGCATAATCGACCGCACGGGTCTCACGAATTACCGTTACTTTTATTTGACCGGGATATTCCAGTTCACTTTCGATTTTCTTAACAATATCTCTCGCCAAACGGACGGAAGCCAAATCATCAATCTTTTCCGGTTTGACCATGATACGAATTTCGCGCCCGGCCTGAATGGCGTAGGATTTTTCAACGCCGTCAAAAGATTCGGCAATTTCTTCCAATCGTGTTAACCGTTTGAGATAGCTCTCCAAAGTTTCCCGTCGCGCTCCAGGCCGTGCCGCTGATACAGCGTCGGCGGCCGCAACGAGCACAGCTTGAATAGTCTTAGGTTCTTCATCACCGTGGTGAGCGGCGATGGCATTGATTACTTCCGGCGATTCGCGGTATTTCTTGGCCAGTTCTGCCCCTATCGTCACATGAGGTCCTTCGACTTCGTGATCTACGGCTTTGCCGATATCGTGGAGCAAACCAGCCCGTTTGGCCAACATAACGTCGACGCCAAGTTCCGCGGCCATCACTCCAGCCAGATGCGCCACCTCAACGGAATGCTTTAAAACATTTTGACCATAGCTTGTGCGGAACTTTAGACGGCCAAGAAGTTTTACCAGTTCAGGATGTAGTCCGTGCACTCCTGTTTCAAAAGTAGCCTGTTCACCGGCTTCTTTGATTTTTTGTTCTACTTCCTTTTGCGCCTTTTCCACCATTTCTTCAATTCGGGCAGGATGAATGCGGCCGTCGGCAATCAGTTTTTCCAAAGCGATTCGCGCGACTTCGCGACGTACCGGGTCAAAACCTGACAAAATTACCGCTTCAGGCGTATCGTCAATAATCAAGTCGATACCAGTCAGTGTTTCCAAGGTACGAATATTCCGCCCTTCACGGCCGATAATCCGTCCCTTCATTTCATCATTAGGTAAGTTTACTACCGAAACGGTAGTTTCCGCTACATGATCGGCCGCACAGCGCTGAATAGCCAAAGAAATTATTTCGCGCGCCTTTTTATCAGCTTCTTCTTTGGCTTGCTGTTCTAATTCCTTAATCAGCATGGCCGTCTCATGTTTAATTTCATCTTCAACGTTCGCCAATAACAAGCTGCGCGCTTCTTCCGAGGTTAGGCCTGATAACCGTTCCAATTCGGCTAACTGTTTTGCGTATAGCTCATTAATTTTTTCTTGACTTCTATCGATCTCCGCTTCTTTGCGGCTGAGAATTTCTTCTTTCTTCTCCAACGCATCGATTTTACGGTCAAGATTTTCTTCCTTCTGCATTAAACGGCGTTCAAGGCGTTGTAGTTCATTACGGCGTTCTTTAACCTCACGCTCATATTCGGTTCGCAGCCTATGAATTTCTTCCTTCGCTTCTACCAAAGCTTCCTTTTTCTTGGCTTCGCCTGCTTTTTCCGCCTCTTCAATAATTTTTCGGGCGGCGTCTTCTGCTGTAGCAATCTTTGCCTCGGCGATATTCTTTCGTACCCAGTAACCAAGTCCTGCTCCCGCTATTCCCGCGATAGCAGCAGTTAGAATAATGTCGACGATAATTTCACCTCCTTATCAACAACATATTAAAGGTAAAGCCGAGTTTTAACTCGGCTTTTAAGCACCTTCACTGATTGCTTCCGTAAGCATTAAGGTTCTCTTAAAAGGTTGAATAGACAGTATCTGGTTACACGACTGGATAATTTAATTGTAAATGTTTTTCAGAGTAGTGTCAAGTTAACCGGAACTTCTAGCTTTTGCTTTTAGAAGTCGGTATTCTGCAATACATGCCGTAGGGCTTGCAAAATTGCCGCACGCGAAAAACCTTTAGCGCCTAAATAGCGAATAATCGCGGTCGAGTCACTGTAATCTTCCCCGAAACGACGGCGAATAAGTTTTACGGCATATTCCCATTCTTCGTAATAATCAAAGGAAACGGCGGCCTCGTCCACAATCTTGGCTGGCAAACCACGCTGGCGAAGTTTACTGAAAATTGCTTGTTTGCCATACTTTCCGGCGCGCCGATATTTGTCAAGCAAAAAGCGACAAAGCGCGGCATCATCCAGATAGCCGCGCTCACGCAGCTCCATCACCACGCAATTAACGTCGTAGCTCGCATACCCGCGCTGTAGTAATTTTATGCGTAATTCTTGCTCACTATAGGCCCTTCCGGCTAAAAGCCGCAATGCCATAGAAAATACCTCATGCTTCATCGACGACAATGTCATCAACCGCACTGGTTGTTAGCTTTATAGCCCCGCCTGTTAAGGCTTCGCGGATTTTCATTTCGATCTCTTCTGCAATGTGCGGATTTTCTTTTAAGTATTCTTTAACATTCTCTTTGCCTTGTCCTAGCCGGCTATCTTTATAAGAATACCATGAGCCGCTCTTAGTAATGATGTCTAGCTCTGTACCGATATCAACCAGGCTGCCTTCGCGGGAAATACCTTCGCCGTACATAATGTCAAACTCAGCTTGCCGAAAAGGAGGAGCAACTTTGTTTTTTACTACTTTTATCCTCGTCCGACTGCCGATAACTTCGCTTCCCTGTTTTATCGCTTCAGCCTTTCGTACTTCCAGGCGAACGGAGGCATAAAACTTCAGAGCTCGTCCACCCGTCGTGGTCTCGGGATTGCCAAACATGACCCCTACTTTTTCCCGGATCTGGTTAATAAAAATGGCGGTCGTCCGGGACTTGCTGATTATGCCGGTTAGTTTCCGGAGAGCCTGCGACATTAGCCGGGCCTGCAAACCAACATGAGCATCGCCCATTTCTCCTTCAATTTCCGCTTTTGGCACTAATGCCGCTACTGAATCCACGACAATTATATCAATGGCGCCACTGCGCACCAGGGCATCGGCAATTTCCAGTGCCTGTTCGCCGTTATCAGGTTGCGAGATGAGCAAGTTTTCCGTATCGACTCCGAGTTTTTTAGCATAAATAGGGTCTAGCGCATGCTCTGCATCGATAAAAGCGGCGATTCCTCCCATTTTTTGAGCCTGGGCAATCATATGCAGCGCTACTGTTGTTTTACCCGAAGATTCATGACCGTAGATTTCTACAACCCTACCCCGCGGAATGCCGCCTACTCCCAAGGCAATATCTAACGCCAAACACCCGGTGGGAATTACTTCGACATTCATTTTCGCGGCTGCCTCGCCCAGTCGCATAATAGACCCTTTGCCAAATTCTTTTTCAATTTGGCGCATCGCATTTTCCAATGCTTTTAATTTATCCATTTGTCCTCCCCCTTGACCATTCTAACCATATTTTACAAACATTTGTTCGTGAAGTCAATGGGGATAATTACTTTTGAACAGAAGGAAGAAGCATGATTTTATAGAATAGTTCAAATTAAATAAATTTACGAAACAAGGAGGCTTTTTTGTGAAAGAAAAGATTCACCCTAACTATTATCAAACAACCGTAACCTGTGCTTGCGGCAATAGTTTTGTAACCGGTTCAACGAAAAAAAACTTAAAGGTTGACGTCTGCTCGAAATGTCATCCCTTTTTTACGGGAATACAAAAAATTGTCGATACTACTGGACGGTTAGAGCGGTTTGCCAAAAAATACGGTTTAGAAAAATAGAGGGCCTGTGCCCTCTTTTTATTTTGCTCGTGCCGGCTCCATATTGATCCGGTACCCTTTTATGGTGTTACGGTGCATTACCGAAAGCACCCGCTCAGCAACGTCTTCCGGCACTTCCACAAAGGTAAACTTTTCATAAATATTAATAACACCGATGATATGCCCGGGAATGTCCGCTTCTTCCGCAATCGTGCGCACAATATCTTCCGGGCGAATTTTCTGCGCCCGTCCTACATTAATAAAGAGACGAACCATGCCCTCCTCGGCCCCGGTATTGCTGAAAACAGATTTATCATCGACCTGTTGCTTTTCCTTAAATCCCTCCTGAAACAATTTAAGGGCGGCAGCGGCAATATCCAGGACCTCATAGGAGCCAGCAAGCTCCTGTACGATGGAACTGTATTCCTGGAAGTTAGCTTGTTCAATCGTGGCAATAACCTGGCTCTTAATAACTTCCCGGTAACGCTCAACAACATCGGCCGGCGACGGCAATTGTTTACGTACAATGCGCGTTTTTATCGTTCTTTCAATCAACTTAAGCTGACGGTACTCACGCGGCTCGATAAAGGTGATAGCTATCCCTTTTTTGCCGGCCCGTCCGGTGCGGCCGATGCGGTGGACATAAGATTCCGGATCCTGTGGAATATCGTAGTTAATAACGTGTGTGACATGTTCAATATCCAGCCCGCGGGCCGCTACGTCAGTAGCCACCAGTATTTCCAATTTACCTTCCCGAAACTTTTTCATTACCCGGTCACGCTGCGCCTGACTAAGGTCGCCATGCAGCCCATCGGCCATGTATCCGCGCGCCTGTAGGGAGGCTACCAGCTCGTCTACGCCTTTTTTGGTTCGGCAAAAGATAATGAGCGTCCCGTTGACTTCAACGTCTAGCACGCGGCATAGCGCTTCCAGTTTATCACGTGCTTCATAATAATACTGATCAATAAGCGGCACCGTCAATTGTTCTTTGCTTATAGTAACGGTGATGGCGTCCCGCATGTATTTGTCGGCAAGACGCAGGATAGGCGCAGGCATAGTTGCCGAGAAGAGCAATGTTTGCCGGTCTTCAGCGGGAAGATGCTGCAAAATGCTTTCAATGTCTTCGATAAAGCCCATATCGAGCATTTCGTCCGCTTCATCCAAAACCAAGGTTTTCACCAAGCCTAGTTTAATCGTGTTGCGGCGAATATGATCAAGCAACCGGCCGGGTGTGCCGATTACTACTTGTACGCCGCCTGAGCGTAAGGCCCTGATTTGCCGCTCAATAGACTGACCGCCATAAATAGGGAGTGTTTTTACTTTCTTAAATTTACCGATTTTGGTAATTTCCTCGGCCACTTGGATAGCTAATTCGCGGGTTGGGGTTAGAACTAACGCCTGAATATGGCGATGGTCGGTTATGCGTTCCACAATCGGAATGCCAAAAGCGGCCGTCTTACCGGTTCCCGTCTGCGCCTGGCCGATTACGTCATGTCCGGCCAATACGAGCGGTATCGTTTGACTCTGTATCGGCGACGGCTCTTCAAACCCCATTTCCGTTATGGCAGCTAATACCTTTCTACTTAATTGAATATTTCCGAAAAAACCGTTGTCTTTCAACCTTTTATCCTCCTTTATTTCAACGACCAACATAAAGCCGCAGTTGATTGAGCGCCGCTAAAGCCGTCCGGTGCTTTATTCCGGTTCGTTCACCAAAAAAGCGGTATTCCTGGCAGTCGCAGCCAGCCGGTCCATCCACCGCTATGTATACAAGACCAACCGGTTTAGTCGCTGTTGCCCCGCCGGGTCCGGCAATACCGGTAATGCCAACGCCAAGATCTGTCCTAAATTTACCACGAATGCCCTGCGCCATATAGTAAGCCGTTTCTTTGCTGACAGCGCCATAGCGCTCAAGTATTTCCGCCGGCACGCCAACACTGTCTATTTTTATTTGGTTGCTGTAGCAAACAATAGAGCCTGTTAAATAAATTGAGCTACCCGGAACGTCGGTTATGCGACTGCTCACGAGACCGCCTGTACAGGACTCGGCTAAAGCCAGTGTCATTCCTTTTTCCTGTAGCAGCCTACCGACGACAATTTCCAAACTTTCTTCGTCTTTTCCAAATATGTACTGGTCAATGTATTGGCGGAGCTGCATCTCCAGACGCGTAATCAATTCGTTCGCCTCCATTGCCGAAGCTCCTTTGGCGGTAAGACGAACATGAATTTCACCGTTTCGGGCTAATAACGCAATGGTAGGATTCGATTGATTTAAAATAAAGTCGCGAATTTTTACCTCAAGTGCGGATTCGCCAATGCCGTAAGTACGCAACACGCGGGAGACGATAATGCCTTGTTCGCCAAAACGGCGGGTTAGGTACGGCACAATTGAGCGTTCAAACATGGGCTCCAGTTCGTGAGGTGGGCCAGGCAGGTGGATAATCGTCTTTTCTCCCTCCTCCAAAATGACGCCCGGGGCCGTTCCCCGTTCATTCTCAACAACGATAGCTCCTTCAGGCACCATGGCTTGTCGCACATTATTATCAGGCATGGGCAAGTTCCTTTGTTGAAAAAAGCAGCGAATGCGTTCCAGGCTTGGCCCGTGCAGAATAAGCGGCTTATTCAAAAGTCCGGCCGATACTTCCTTAGTAATATCACCTTGTGTTGGTCCTAACCCCCCTGACGTGATGACAATATCAGCCCGCGCCAAGGCGGTTGCCAATACCTGTGTCATCCGCTCGCGGTTATCGCCTACCGTTGATTGGTACAAAACATGAAAACCTAAGCTGTTTAGTTTACGCGCCAAATAGGCGGCATTCGTATTAACGATTTGGCCAAGCAGCAATTCGGTTCCGGTGCTGACTATCTCTACTATCATACTACTCCCTCCATTTTTTATACATTTCGCGCCAGATGAGCAAATCCTTGCTGAATGAAAGAAAAATAGTAGGGACAAGCCACTACTATTTTGACGGTTCCCTGCCAGGTCTATATTTTTTCCGCCAACAAATCATAGGTAAAACCCTGTACAACCTTAGCAACGATCAGGTCACCAGCCCTACTGCCTGTTGCACCTTCTACATAAACACGTCCATCCACATCAGGCGCTTCCCGGTAAGAACGACCAAAAACCACCCCTGGTTGATCGCTTTTACCCTCTACCAGTACCTTTAGCACACGTCCTTCCAACTGGCGATTAATCTCTTCCGAAATTTGGCACTGCAAAGCCATTAGTGCATGGTAGCGTTCCTGTTTGACTTCCTCCGGAACCTGGTCTGCCATGGCCCCCGCTACTGTTCCTTCTTCTTGCGAATAGGTAAAGATGCCGACATGGTCAAATTTCTGAACCTGCATAAATTCCTGCAGCGCTTGAAAATGGTCGTCTGTTTCCCCCGGGAAGCCAACGATAAAAGACGTGCGGATAGCTACGTCCGGTATGGTTTTTCGAATTTTGGCAAGCAAGCCTTCAATATCAAAGCGACTGTCCCGGCGGTGCATGGCCTTTAAAATGTCGTCGTGAATATGCTGGAGCGGCAAATCAACATATTTGCAGATTTTTGGCTCTTTGGCCATTACCTCGATGAGCTCATCCGTAAAGTAGCGGGGATAACAATAAAGAAGACGTATCCATTCGATTCCCTCAATCTTAACCAACGACCGCAACAACTGCGGTAGCCGGGGCTGGCCATACAAGTCTCGGCCGTAACTGGTCGTATCCTGGGCGATAAGGTTTATTTCCTTGATGCCGTTTGCCGCCAAACGTTTTACCTCATTGACAATGGATTCCTGCGGACGGCTGCGAAACCGGCCCCGAACCAACGGAATGACACAATAGGAACAACAATTGCTGCACCCTTCGGCAACTTTAACATAGGCACTATACTTCGGTGTCGTATGAATACGCGGCATGGTTTCATCGTAAATAGTTTCCGTTGGCCCAATCACTAAGACTCTCTGTCCGGACAGAGCAGCCTGGACGGCTTCCATGATGCGATGCCAGGCTCCCGTTCCGACAATCGCGTCTACTTCCGGCAGCTCATCAAGCAATTCCTGCTGATAACGTTGTCCTAAACAGCCGGCAACGATAAGCGCCCGACAGTTGCTTTCCTTCTTATATTCAGCCATCTGAAGAATAGTGGTAATGGATTCTTCTTTTGCCGAATCAATAAACCCGCAGGTATTGACAATGAGAATATCGGCATCACCCGGGTTATCGACAATGGCGATGTTGTTATCGGTTAATATGCCGAGCATGACTTCTGTATCAACTAGGTTTTTAGCGCAACCGAGGCTGACAAACCCGGCTTTGAGCATTTTTCTCCCTCCCGCTATTTGGGGCTAAATCGCACTGACTGCACCCATTTATCCAATAGTTTGTTTTTTTGTTCACGTGTCATAGTAGCAGTGTAATCCCATAGTTTTAAATTTTTGGCCGCGTAATTCCGGTAGGTAAGTAACTCAGGATTGGTAGGTATGAAATAATAACGATTTTTTTGCAGGGTCGCCTGGGCGTTATCGGTTATAAGCCAAGCAAGAAACTGTTTAGCTTCAGCGGCATGCAGCGCTTTTTGCACTAAACCTGCGCCTGCCAGCCAAAAAGCGGTTCCTTCTTCGGGATAAATGATTTTCAAGGGGAAACCATCATTAATATAGCGAAGGGCTTCCGAATGAACGGCAATAGCAAGGTCAGCTTCTCCCATTCCCGCCATTCTTACCGGCGTAGCTAAAAATTTGGCATATTGCACGATTTGCGGATGGATAGTCTTTAGATAAGCTAGCGTTTTTTCTTCACCATGAATGGATGTCATGGTATTGAGCAACGTTTCCGAAGCTTCCGCCGCCAAAAAGTCGGTCATGGCCAAACGCAACCGGGGTTCTTTTCCCAAATCGGCCCACCGCGACGGCTGATTCGGCATGTTCTTAAGCGCATCAAGGTTAACGGCAAAAACAATAGGGTCAAACCAAAGACCGATCCAGTTATCATCATTATCTTTAAAACGTTCGGGAATGAGATCAGTTTCCTCGGTAGTATACACAGCAAAGGCATTTAATTTTTTCGCTTCAACTAGAACATCCCGACTGGCAAGCACCAGGTCGGCCCGTGGCGAAGCGCTTTCCACCTTTAGCCGGGTCAGCAAATCTTTATCCGTCAGCGGAATGATATTAACTTTAATATTACTGGTTTTTTCAAATTCTTGTCCTAAAACGGCCACTTGCTCCACAGGCAGCGTAGTGTAGACGGTAAGACTTTTCACATCTGCCTTCCGGTTTCCGGCATAGCCCGCCAAAATTGTAGAACCGGCCAAAACAAGGGTCAATAAAAAAACAGAAATTAGAAGTAAGGGCAGATAACGGCGCATCCGGGACCACCTCGTAGCACCAAAATAAGGAGATCAGAACAATAATACTATACTGTTAAATGCTTCGGTAAGCAAGAAAAAAATCCTACCATATTTCATGAAAAAACACGGGGCGCCCCGTGTTAGACAACGGTAATAGGATATACATTTTGGCTGATTTCCCGATCTTGTGAATCAACAAGTGTCACGCGCAGTTCATATATGCCTTCATGCGTAAAGTCAACATTCTCCAGTAAAAGACTATTAATTTGCCGGTATGTACTGTCTTTTAAGGAAAATGGCCCATTTTCTCCACTGGCTACGACGCGGCCATCAGGAGCAATGATTTCCGTTTTTTCTGTGTAGCTTTGTTGATTGCCCACGCCGCCGCGCCAAATGGTTAGGACGGTAAAGGGTTGGGAATATCCCATGGTATACTGACTGAATTCATTATGGATGTTATGTCGTCCGTTTTCGTCCGTCGTCACGCCTTCACACAGTAGGGCTGCCTGCAAATACGGTTCACTATGATGCATGCTGTTTTTCACCTCCGCAGTTTTTGCCTAGTCTTGAACGATTATTTTTACTGGTGCTCTTAAAGTTATTCCCTGTTGTTATAAAATTATGTATAATGAAACATATGGATAGAGCTTATAAGGAGTGATTACATGGACAGGCCTTCGTGGTGGTCTTTTATCCCGGCCAATATGCCCTTACCGCTTTTACTTATCATTATATACTTGTTTATTATCGCCTTAGGCAACTTGTTTGCCTTGTATCAATACGTCGCCGTTCAGCCAAACCTGCTTACGGCAATAGGACACCTTGTTTCTGTTTTGCTATATGCCGGACCAGCCTACGGGTTACTCAAACTTAAGCGTTGGGCCAGGTCTGTTGAACTTTACTTGTCCCTTTTTTCGGTTGCACTTGGTTTGTTTCTCATGTTTACCGGCGCTTTCGGAATGGCAGTCATGATTATTGTACCGCATGGACTTATCGCTATTTATTTGCTTACAGACAAATGCCGGGAGCTATTCGGCTTGACGGAGAATAAGTAAATAAAATTCACGTGTATGCAGCGGGCTAACGTTTGTTAGCCCGCTGCCTTTTTGCTGATTGACACCGGCTTACAGGAAGCCGGCGCTGTTTTCTGCTTACCTCGGGCTTGTCTTGTTCTACCCGAGGTTTTATAAGGCACTTAGGCCCATAGCCGATTAAATCCTGCCGGTTGGCTTTGACCAAGGCCTCATAAACTAAGTCATAATTCTTAGGATCGCGATATTGCATTAACGCCCGCTGCAGCTTCTTTTCATGCGGATCTTTAGCCACATAAACCTTTTCTCCTGTAAGCGGATTGATGCCTGAGTAATACATAGCCGTAGACAAGCTGCCAGGCGTTGGAATAAAGTCCTGTACCTGTTCAGGATGATAGTGAATATCGCGGAGAAATTCGGCAAGTTCAACGGCTTCTTTTAATCCGGCTCCCGGATGGCTGGACATAAAATAAGGCACCAGATACTGTTCTTTTCCCAGCTGCTGGTTTACCCGCCGGTACGCTTCCATAAACTTAATATATACTTCTTTGCCCGACTTACCCATTAGCCGCGTAACTTTTGGCGATATGTGCTCGGGCGCAACCTTGAGTTGACCGCTTACATGGTGCTCGCATATTTCGCGTAAAAATTCCTCGTCCTTGGCGGCCAATAAATAATCATAGCGCAGCCCGGAACGGATAAACACCTTTTTCACTCCCGGCAAACTGCGCAGGGCGCGCAGCAAGGAGAGATAATCCTTGTGGTCGGCTGTTAGATTGTTACACGGGTTAGATCCCAAACAATGGCGTCCCTTACAGGCCCCTCTTTCCGTCTGAAAACGACAGGCTGGGGTACGAAAATTGGCAGTAGGACCACCTACGTCATGAATATAGCCTTTAAAATCGGGGAGTTTAGTTAACAACTTCGCTTCCCGCAAAACAGATTCGTGGCTGCGGCTTTGAATAATCCGTCCCTGATGGGATACAATTGCACAAAATGAACAGCCGCCAAAACACCCCCGGTGGCTAACAAGGCTGAATTTGACCTCTTGGATGGCAGGTACACCGCCCTCTTTCTCATAAACCGGATGATATGTGCGCTGGTACGGGAGATCATAAATTTCGTCCATCTCAGCCGTTGTCAGCGGCATTGCCGGCGGGTTCTGCACGACAAAGATGTCGCCGTGCCGCTGCACCACCGTTTTACCGCGGATGGGATCCTGCTCCAAGTATTGCAGTTTAAATGCTTCGGCAAAAGCTTCTTTACTGGTAATTACTTCTTCGTAACTCGGCACCTGAACATAATCCCACAAATGGTCCAAATTATCAGCGCAATAGCAGGTGCCTTGGACATCGCGAATATGTCTTACGTCAAGACCGGCGGCAAGTTGGGCTGCAATTTCCTTAATCTGCCGCTCGCCCATCCCGTATATAAGTAAATCGGCTCGCGAATCAACTAAAATTGAACGTCGGACCTCATTTGACCAGTAATCATAGTGAGCAAACCGGCGCAAACTTGCTTCGACGCCGCCGATGATAAGGGGGATATTTTTCCATAATTCCCGAATACGGTTGCAATAAACGATGGTCGCCCTGTCAGGTCGCCGCCCAGGCTTGCCACCAGGAGAATAATTGTCCTTGCTGCGATATTTTTTGGCCGCCGTAAATTTGCTCAGCATGGAATCCATGTTTCCCGCTGATACCAGGACCCCCAAGCGTGGCTTGCCTAATTTCTTAAAATCTTCGGTCGAGCGCCAATCGGGCTGGGCAATGATCCCTACCTTGTAGCCATATTTCTCCAGTAACCGGCAAATAACGGCCGGGCCAAAGCTGGGATGATCCACATAAGCATCACCGCTTACAAATAAGAAATCTAATTGGTCCCAACCCCGCTTTTGCATGTCTTCTCTGCTAATAGGAAGAAAGTTATTGTCCATGATTTCACCGCTCCAAAAGAAAAAAGCCTTTAAGGCTTTGTAGTAGTATTTGCCGCAAAAGATTTCACTATGACTTCCCCTTTAGCGCCTAGCTTCCCGAGAGACTGACCGTTGTGGCTTAGCTCGACACCACCGGCATTGCCGAGTTTAATAACAATGTTGCGCTCCGCCTCCCAGGTAAAAGAATCACCGGCATTAGGGGTTCCCTCATAAATTTCTTTTCCGTCGGCCGTGACTGACGTCCAGCACGCATCAGTATATTTTGCCGTAATTACCACGGGTTTTATCTTTGCCGGGGGCTGGCCGGCAGGCACCGGTAGCGTCTGCATGCTCTGCGGCGGTTGAGCCGGAACAGTTGGCGACGGTACCGGCGCGACGGGAGCAGGCTTAACTTCTGGTGCTGGACTCTTAGGCTGATGCCAGGCCATAAACCACCAAACAGCGCCCGCAATGATAACACCCGTTACCCCTGCGACAAGCCACTTAACGGGAAAAGCGGAAGCAGACACTTCCGTCTTAATCGCCGCTGGTTCAATCGTTTGCTGCGTATGGCTCTGGCGATACAGGTTGACCATCTCTTGGCCGTTAAGACCCAAAAAATTGGCATAATTGCGAATAAATCCCTTTAAATACACCTCTCCGGGAATGGCCGAATAATTACCTTCTTCGATAGAACTAATATATAACGCCCGTATACTAGTGGCGTTTTCTACATCCTTGACTGTTAGCCCCTTTTTTTCCCTTTCCCGCCGCAAAATTTCGCCCACAGTTTCCACGCAATTACCTCCTCTGCTCTAAATACTCAACAATTTGGCAGGCCGCTTGATCCAAATTATTAGCATCGACTACCAAATCAAAATGATCCGGGTTGGCTGTTTCGTAGCCATACAGGGGGTCATAATAATCTGTCAAAAGGATGCGTACAACATCACGCACCTCGCCGCGCAGCAGCTTGTCCGACAAGGCCGTGACTTTCCGCGTACCCAGGCGTTTGGCCAACGCCTTGAGACTGACCAGCAGCGCTTCCGTATTATTTCGGTAAACATCAACATACTCGGCAATGAGGCGACTGACGCGAGTCTCCAAGTCGGCCTGTACCAAAATCTTTTTCCCCCTCCGCATTGCCTGATATAAGACATCGGGAAGATATACATTACCGATCCTTTTACTTTCACATTCCACAACAATATAGCGTTTTTCGCTAAGCCGCTGTAACTCTTGCAAGAGGAGAGCGTCAAAATTTTGCGCCGTCTGTGACTTTCCCAAACCGACTTGACCAAACACGGAGCCGCGATGATTGGCTAAGGATTCTAAATCAATAACCGGAACTTGTTTTTCGGCAAGTTTGCCTAATAAGGCAGTCTTGCCCACTCCGGTTGAACCACAGATAACAATGATTTCCGGCCGTAATTCAAATGTTCGCAACCTATCAAGGACAAAGCGGCGGTAAGCCTTATACCCGCCAATTAATTGATAAGCTGTTATTCCCATCAAATCAAGAACGGTCACCACAGATTTGGATCGCATCCCGCCGCGCCAACAATATATGATGATCGAGTACCCTGTTTGATAAAAAGACCGGATTTGGTTGACAAGCTCAGGAAGTTTGCTTGATACAATGGCTAATCCCCGCTGCTTAGCCTCAATAACACCCACTTGCTTATATATTGTCCCCACTTCCGCCCGTTCATGGTCATTAAATAGCGGAATATTAATCGCTCCGGGTATATGTCCTTCTTCGTATTCGCCTGGTGACCGCATGTCAATAAATAAAGGTTTCTCTATTTTTAAAGCGTCTTCAAGCGCAATGACTTTATGCAAAAGAATCACCACATTACATAGAATTCTGGTACTATTCTTCCCCGTAAAAAATGGAACAAAACTTGTAAGCAAATGTTTCTGCGGCCGGCTATTCCTGCTTAAAATAGCGAGCATATACCTGGTCGGAGGTCATAAGAATTTCCCGAGGTTTACTGCCTAAATTAGGCCCGACAATTTTCATTTCCTCCATTGTATCAATGAGCCGCGCTGCTCTGGTATAGCCAATCCGGAATTTACGCTGCAACATAGACGCAGACGCCTGACCGGTTTCCAGCACCATACGGATGGCATCCTCAAGGAGTTCGTCTTGATATTTTTCCCGCTCATCCTTATCTTGAACATCGCCGGCAGTCGTTACCCCTTCCGTGTATTCCGGCTCGGCTTGTTTCTTGATATAGGAAACAAGTTCTTCCACTTCACTGTCCGAAATGAAAGCGCCCTGTACGCGCAAAGGTTTTGGCGCACCAACAGGGTAAAAGAGCATATCACCTTTGCCCAGCAGTTTTTCCGCGCCCGCCATGTCAAGTATGGTGCGGGAATCGACTTGCGATGAGACCGCAAAGGATATCCGGGACGGAATATTGGCTTTGATAATGCCGGTAATGACATCGACGGAAGGTCGCTGGGTCGCTAAGACCAGGTGTAGACCGGCGGCACGCGCCATTTGGGCTAAACGGCAGATAGCGTCTTCGACATCTACCGGTGCGACCATCATCAAATCGGCCAGTTCGTCGATAATGATAACGATAAGCGGCAATTTCCCCTCTGAATTGAGGTCATTGTACCGGCTGATATCTCTGACCCCTGCTGCTGCGAATAAGGCATAGCGCCGCTCCATTTCTTGCACTGCCCACCGCAGGGCAGAAGCAGCTTTTTTCGCATCAGTAACAACTGGGGTTAACAGGTGGGGAATGCCATTGTAATTAGACAGTTCCACCACTTTGGGGTCTATTAGGACAAACTTTACTTCATTCGGCAATGATTTAAACAATATGCTGGTAATCAGTGTATTAACGCAAACACTTTTGCCCGATCCGGTCGCCCCTGCTACCAGGACATGGGGCATTTTGGCCAAATCAGCTACAATGGGCAAGCCGGCGATATCCTTTCCCAAGGCCACTGTCAACTTAGAGGAAGCCCGTTGAAATTCCTCACTTTCTAAAACTTCCCGTAACGAAACACTTGCTATATCCTTATTTGGCACCTCGATACCGATAGCGGCTTTACCGGGAATAGGCGCCTCAATACGGACCCCCGGAGCAGCCAACTTAAGGGCAATATCATCGGACAGATTGACGATACGGCTGACCTTAACGCCTGGTGCCGGTTCCAACTCGTAACGTGTAACCGCCGGTCCCTGGGAAGTATTAATGACTTTGGCGGAAACGCCGAAACTGGCCAACGTCTCTTCGAGCAGACGAGCATTGTCGGCAATATCCTTCGTGGTTTTACTCGATCGGGATTTGGCAGGTTTTTTTAGTAGCGACAAAGGAGGCAATATATAAGGAGTATTGCCTCCTTTGTCTTGCGTTCCTTCACCATGGGGCTCCGCTTTCAGTACACGTTCAGCCTGTGAGGTTGTTGTTTCATTTGGTTCTGTCCTGGCTAAAAAATGTTCCCGCTCCTGATCATAGAACTTAGAAGTTGCCGGTTTTTCCTCTTGCTCTTCTTCAAGAGACACCGCGGTTTCGTAACTACCGGCAATGGCTTCACGTATAGCAGTTAAACCCTGTACCGTCTTTTCCTTGACAAATTGAAGAACTTGCGCGAGGGAATAGTCGGAAATCATAACAAGAGCGGAAAGTACCGTTGCCAATAAGACGATTACAGCCCCGTCGATACCGAATAACTTGCGTAAGATAAACAGAACCATGCCACCGACAAGCCCGCCACCGGGAACAAGGCTTTCCGGCAGTATCTCCATGCCAGGAGCAATCTTAATGTGGTGCCAAATAGCCAGCGCCTGTACATACAGCAGCATTAGTCCGAAAAACTTTACTGAGTAAACGATTTCACGCCGGGTCCAAATATACCGGGACCCGATTGCCGCCAGTAAAAAAGGAATGACTACAGCCCCCACACCGAAACCGTGTTGTAATAGCCTTGTAATAAAGGAGCCTACCGGGCCAGTGTTAAGTCCTAACAAACCAATCAAAGCAATAATGGCAATGGTAATAAAACAGATGCCTAATAATTCATATTTTAGTTCCGGAGTCAATTCAGGCACCAGCTTGGCCAATGGAGACCACCTCAAATTTTTATTTTTCTCCAATTTGCGGGGAAATCCTTTATTATTTGTAAAATAAATAAGCACTCCACCAGGAGTGCATACTTTCGGCTATTAATTATACTGCTTTTACGACGGGTTGGTAAGTCAACACGGTGCCGGGTTGAAGGTCGGAACGCAAATAGTCCTGCGGGTCTGTCGATATAATACGGATGACGCGGCACTGGACGGGTGACAGCCGTTCAACGACAACCGTCAGGCCGTTATAATCGATTTCCTCATAATTAGGTTGAGCATCAAGCCCTTCCAGCACTATTTCCAGTGGCATCACCGTCCATAAAATCATTACTGCTTCAACCCCTTCGTCTCCTTTTGCGTACGAATCAGTTCCTGCAGCTTAGCAATTGCTTGCGCCATACCGCCTAACTCGTCAATCAGGCCATAGCGAACAGCATCGCGCCCTACCACGTTGGTCCCAATATCCCGCGACAATTCACCTGTCTTAAAGAGCAACTCTTTCCATTTCTTTTCCGTAATTTTGGAATGGCTAACAACGAATCTATTAATTCGCTCTTGCATTTTTTCTAAGTAATCGAAAGAACTGGGTGCACCGATAACTAGACCGGTTAGGCGAATGGGATGAATCGTCATGCTGGCACTTTCGACAATAAACGAGTAATTCGCCGACACCGCTATTGGCACTCCGATACTATGGCCCCCGCCTAAAACCAGTGATACGGTCGGCTTAGATAGACTGGCGATAAGTTCGGCGATAGCAAGACCGGCTTCCACGTCGCCCCCGACTGTGTTTAAAAGTAAAAGTAGACCTTCGATGTCTGGATTTTGCTCAATTGCTGCAATCTGCGGCATAACATGCTCGTACTTTGTCGTTTTATTCTGTGGCGGTAATACCATGTGTCCTTCGATCTGACCAATAATAGTCATAACGTGAATGTTGGATTTCGCCGTAGGAACCTCGGTACTACCCATTACTTGGATGGTTTCTGTGGTTGCCGATTTTTTCGCCTGCCGGCTTTTTTTATTAGGAGCGTCCGGCTGAACGGGCGTATTAGGATTTTCCGGATTAGTTCCCGGCGGCGCGACCACCGGATTATCGTTATCTATCATCATATCCCTCCGACTATTTAGTCTTCTTTTAGTATTCAACGGCAAACCTATTTTCATGCAAATAGCTTCGTAGCAATGAAGCGCCACTGTCAGTCAAGTCAATTGAAGAAACATGTAGCGGCGGTAGCCGCCTTATCCTGCAAAAAATAAAAAATGCCTTGAGATCCTCCGGGTTGAGGATTCAAGGCATTCCACTGCTTTTGAAAAAAACCACAAAGTAAACCGGTATTTCGGTTTCTTACTTTGTGGCATGACAAGTGTTCCGCTATAACTATACTAGCCTAGTCAGGCTTTACTTGCAATTTAAAAATTTTTATGGATAGTGTCAAGACATTGTAGGATTTTTTAGAAGACATACCATCACGGATGAGTTAACATAATATTAAGCATAGGCAAGCGAAAGCTCCCGCAAGACCTTATATAAGAAGTTTTTCGGCCCCTTTAATACAGGAATATTGTCATGTGTTTCACAGGTTGCTTTTGTTTTCTTTTGCCGTTCAACTTCTACAGTTTCTGCCGGGCTTGTTGTCATTATCTCAATTTTGTAATTTGTACGTTGTTGTCTTAGATATTCCTCGGCTACTGACTGACCATTTGCCTGACATACGCGTATGTATGCCATATGCTTGGCGCCTTCTCGGCTCCACCCCATC